>CAYTLG010000069.1:0-9830 GCA_964438725.1 uncultured Ruminococcus sp.
TACCGCCGTAGTTACGGTTCCAACCATATGTTTTTGCTGCTGTATTCATAAGGGTGTATCCCTTATGAATACAGCAGCAAAAACATATGGTTGGAACCTTAACTACGGCGGTATCGCTCTTATGTGGAGAGGTGGCTGTATAATCAGAAGCGTATTCCTTGGCAAGATAAAGGAAGCATACGACAAGAACCCGAATATAACGAACCTCATGCTCGATGATTACTTTAAGGATGCACTTGCAAAGGCTGATGAGGGTTGGAGACGTATCTGTGCCGCTGCTGTTATGTCGGGAGTACCCATGCCGGCTATGACCTCAGCACTTTCGTATTACGATGGATACAGATGCGAAAAACTTCCTGCAAATCTTCTTCAGGCACAGAGAGACTATTTCGGTGCTCACACCTACGAAAGAATAGATGCAGAACGTGGCAAATTCTTCCACACAGACTGGAATAACGGTGAAGTTGGAGATACATCCTCCACACAGTATAATGCATAATGAGGTGACAAATATGAAATTCAGAGAAAATTGTAAATATGCGATAGTAGTTCCCACAAGTATGGGTGTTAGAATATGCCCGATGAACGGTCAGCCTGTTCAGTCATCAAATAATTTCTTCATGCAGGCGACAAGTGCGGAGTCAAACGTGATATCTGTTGCCTCATACCTCGGAATGAAAACAAAGGTACTTACAACATTCGTAAAGGACAGCCCCATAGCGGATTTCATAAAAAGAGATCTCCGTTCACGTGGCATAGATTACGAAGGGGCTGAGGTTGAACAGGGTGGCCCATGGGGATACCGTCATCAGTTTAACATTGCAGACAGCGGATACGGCACAAGAGGTCCGAGAGTATGCAATGACCGTGCAGGAGAAGTCGGAAGAACGCTCAATATAAATGATTTCGATACAGACAGAATCTTCGGCGAAGAAGGCGTACAGATACTTCACCTTTCAGGACTTATCGGTGCATTGTCTCCCGAAACAAGCCGTTTCTGCCTTGAGCTTGCACGTGCAGCTAAGAAATACGGAACAAAAATTTCATTTGACCTCAACTATCGTGCTTCTTTCTGGAAGAACAGAGAAGAGGAGCTTCGTGAAATATTTACGGAAATAGCTTCTGTTGCAGATATTTTGGTCGGAAATGAAGAGGATTTCCAGCTTGCACTCGGAATCGAAGGTCCTGAAGCAGGTGGACGTGACCTTTCTTCAAAGATTGACAGCTTCAAGGGTATGATAGCCTGTGTGAAGAAAGAATTCCCGAATGCAGAAGTATTTGCCACCACACTCAGACAGGTAGTAGATGTAAATACCCATGTTTGGGGTGCAATAATGCTTGCCGGTGATAACTGTTACATCGCCGAACCTCGTGAGATTCATGTACTTGACAGAATCGGCGGTGGCGACGGATTTGTAGGTGGACTTCTTTACGCAATGCTCAAGGGTTGGGAAGAAGAAAAATGCTTGCAGTTCGGTTGGGCGACAGGTGCTCTCGCTACAACATTCCTTACCGACTATGCACAGCCTGCTGATGAAGAACAGGTTTGGTCAGTATGGGGCGGAAATGCAAGAGTAAAGAGATAGGGATAAGATTTTGATGAAAACAGTAATAACAGACGCTTTTGCGGTAAATCCCGGTGACCTTTCGTGGGATTGGCTTAAAAAGTTCGGTGAATATAAAGCCTACGATAAACTCAGTGACAGTGAAGCAGCAGAACATATAGGAGAAGCCGATATCGTATTCACAAACCGTGTAAAGATAGATAGAAATGTACTCGAAAAATGCACGAATATCAAGTATGTATCGGCACTCGGTACCGGATACGATATGATAGATGTTGCCGCCTGCCGTGAACGTGGAGTTGAAGTGTGTAATGTTCCCGGATACTCGACCGCTTCGGTAGCACAGCACGCATTTACACTTCTGCTCGCAAACGCATTTGACCTTGTCGGATATACCGATATGGTGAAAAACGGAAAGTGGACAGGCATTCCAGGATTTATGTATCATGAGTCAAAGTTTGTGGAGCTTGACGGTAAGACCGTTGGTGTATACGGCTGCGGAGCTATCGGTACACGTTTTGCGAATATCTGTAAGGCTTTTGGAATGAGAGTTTTTGCAACAAAGAGAAGTCGTACAAGCGGTGAAGAAAACGGAATAACATTTACAGACCCCGATACACTCCTCAGAGAGAGCGATTATGTATCATTCCATTGTCCGCTGACTGATGAGACAAGAGGAATGGTTGACAGTGCATTCATCTCAAAAATGAAAGATGGAGCTGTTATCATAAACACCTCACGTGGAGCGGTTCTCAATGAGCAGGATGTAGCAGATGCACTTAACAGCGGTAAACTTGGCGGAGCAGGACTTGATGTTCTCGCAAAAGAGCCGGCTGATCACGCAAATCCTCTGCTCAAAGCCAAAAACTGTGTAATAACACCTCATTGTGCATGGACATCACGTGAAGCAAGAGGTAGACTTATGCAGATACTTGAGGATAACCTCGATTCATTCACAAGAACAGGTCACGGTATAAATTCTGTCCTCTGAAAATAAAGAAACTCCCGACACTACTTAAAAAGCAGTATTGGGAGTTTTTTATACATTAAGTTTTTCGGCACATTTTCTCGAACGATAGAAAAGTTCATCTGTGTCTACATTTCCGAGACGTAAAAGCTCAACATCGTAAGGAAGAGGAGAATCACCTGATAATGTTATGAGACGTTTGTTCAGCTCAAGCCGTTCACGGGATTCATCAAGAGCTTTTTTGGTGGCGGCTCGCTCAATCATGTCAAGGTTGTCGTATATACCATCAATGCTTTCATATTTAGACAGCAATTCTGCCGCACGTTTTGGTCCGATTCCGCTGACTCCAATTATGTTGTCAGATTTGTCACCGACCAAACACTTGAAGTCAGCAAACTGCTTAGGATGAACACCGAATTTTGTAAAAACTGTTTCGGGTGTGACGAGAGTGCTGTCGTAACCTTTGTAGTTCAAAATAGAAACTCTGTCTGTGATAAGCTGCCAATAATCCTTGTCCGTTGACATTATGATAACATTCATCTGTTGCCCGTATTCAACCACATATGATGATATAACGTCATCCGCTTCGCAACCATGTATTTCCGCAAACGGAATACGCATACCTTCAAGCATCTCATATATTGCCGGAAGCTGTGTGAAAGGACATTCATTCGGTTCAGCATCCGAAAAATCAGGACGATTAGCTTTGTATGCAGAGTCAAGCTCACGTCTGTTACCACATTCCTGTGAATCAAAGGCTGTGAGCATATGAGACGGGCGAAGCATATCTATAACCTTGGACAGAGCCGACACAAAACCATACACGGCATTAAATTTGACTCCACCGCTCGTGTAGTATTCATCGGGTATTCCATAGAACATACGAAAAAGTAGATTGTGACCATCAATCAGTAAAAGACGTTCCGACATTTTTTCTCCCTTATAGCGAGTAATAACCCAGATATTCTATCACAAAAAAACAATATTTTCAAGTGATTATAGGTTTGTTGGGGTTA
Organism: uncultured Ruminococcus sp.; assembly: GCA_964438725.1. Lineage (GTDB taxonomy): Bacteria > Bacillota > Clostridia > Oscillospirales > CAG-272 > UMGS1696. Next base: position 3,549 of record CAYTLG010000069.1, read on the forward strand.
TTTGTTCGATAAAAGTTGAAAGATGATGACATATATTGGCAATTTGTGTTCATTTTTTCTCATTTCCATCAGATGATTTGCCATCAAAGCAAGCAGAAACGGTATACACACTTTTATGAAAAAAGTTAAGTATTAAAAAAATATGTTCCAAAACAAGTTCAATTTAAATTTAAACAATATCTTATAAATATTTGATTACGCAAACATCATGAAATGCTTGTGTGTGTTGACATTCAATTTAGGAGGGGGTATAATATAACTAATCATAAACAGTTTTTCTCAATTCATATTGGAGGACGAGTATATGTATAAGATATCCGTACCTATTTCTATCGAAAGCATTTCAGATGCACATATTGAAGAAGATCTTCAAAAATATACGGATTATTTCCGCAAAGGTGAAGTGGAACGCATATTCATTGCAATTATGGCTATGGCATATGAGGAAAGAGCCAAAGAATATCTCGAATCTGAAAAGCTGAAATATGTTGTCGAATATTTTAAAGCAGAGAAGTTTGAGGTAGGCATATGGTTCAATGGCTTCGGACATGGTGGAGCATTGATGCACGATACAGATCCGAACGCAAAAAAAGGCACGTATCAGAAGCTGACAGGCGTTATGGGAGACACTGTTGAACATGGTTATTGCCCTCTCGATAAGGATTTTGAAAATAGTTACCTTGAGCATATAAAGAGAATTGCAATACTCTCGCCGGATATTATCATGATAGATGATGATTTCAGACTGAATATGAGAGGGAACTATTTTGCTTGCTTCTGTCCCGAACATTTAAAACGATATTATGAACTTGTCGGAGAGGAAATTCCAAGAGATAAGATAGAGCAGCTCATTTTCTGTGGCGGAAGAAATAAATACAGAGATGCTTACCTTGAGTTAGCAAGAAAAACACTTGTAGATTTGGCTTCAAATATCCGTAAAGCTATTGATGAGGTAGACCCACACATAAGAGCAGGTGTATGCCTTGTTCCATGCGTATGGGATTTCGAGGGTACGGATGCGATAGAGCTTGCGAAAGTGTTCGCCGGTGAAACAAAACCTTTTACAAGAAATTTTGGGGCACCGTATCACGATAAATACTGCGTTATAGATGCAATCGAAGTTGAACGAATGCAGTTTAATTGGATAAAGCAAAGCGGAGAGGATATAGAGGTATTCTCAGAGGGTGATGTATACCCACGACCGAGATATAATGTTCCGTCTAAATCGCTTGAACTTTTCGACATTGCTATTTTGTGTGATGGTCAGGGTGACGGAATTCTGAAATATATGTTCCCATATGAAATGAATGTGTCATATGAGACGGGTTATATAGACAGACACCTGTCAGGTATGGAAACCAAAAAGCAGATAAAAGCTCTGTTTGACGGAAAAGAATCATGTGGTGTGCGTGTGTACGGAGCTATGCACAAGATACGTGATTTTGTTATGCCTGATACACTTGAATATCGCATTGTTGATAAGCTGCAAGTGATATACAAAGCGGAGAGGATATAGAGGTATTCTCAGAGGGTGATGTATACCCACGACCGAGATATAATGTTCCGTCTAAATCGCTTGAACTTTTCGACATTGCTATTTTGTGTGATGGTCAGGGTGACGGAATTCTGAAATATATGTTCCCATATGAAATGAATGTGTCATATGAGACGGGTTATATAGACAGACACCTGTCAGGTATGGAAACCAAAAAGCAGATAAAAGCTCTGTTTGACGGAAAAGAATCATGTGGTGTGCGTGTGTACGGAGCTATGCACAAGATACGTGATTTTGTTATGCCTGATACACTTGAATATCGCATTGTTGATAAGCTGCAAGTGATATACAAAACATATACCTCCGCAATACTTTCGAGAAACGGAATTCCAACCTGTTATACGGATAGCGAATATCCCGTCATGGTTTGTGGAGAAAGTGCAAGACATATTTCGCTTTATGAGTTGTCACACGGTGCGATATTAGACTCCGCTGCTGCAAGAATACTTACGGAACGTGGGGTTGATGTCGGACTTTGCGATGTTCAGCTATACTATGGAGCGAGAGGGGAGCTATACCTTGAAGCAAATGAAGTTATTGCAGATGTAAGCGGATGCAGATTAGCGAAACTTAAATGTAATGAAAATGCTGTCGTACATTCACGCATTCTTCCGGATAATCTTCCAGGTATGTATACATACGAAAATAATGATGGTGTAAGATTTTTTGTGATTGCGTGTGATATACAGTTCTCGTCGGAAAACAGCAACTATTTTGTGAATTATTATCGTCAAAAAGCTGTCGCAGATTGTATTCAGTGGGTGGCAGGCAAAAGATTGCCCGCACTCTGCCTTAAAGAGCCTAATCTTTATGTAATGACGGCGAAGGGTGACAACAAAATGAGTGTACTTATGATGAATGTGTTTATGGACGATATTGAAAAAGTAACTTTCACACTCGACAAAGAATATTCCGCTGTTAGATTTGTTAATTGCAGCGGCAGACTTGATAAAGATAAAATATACATTGATTTCATCGGTGCATATGGTTTTGCGGCATTTGAAGTGTCGTAAAGCTATATCTTCCGTGATTATATATGACAATTGTAATTAAGACACAGCAAGAAAGGTAAAAGCAATGGAAAAGAAATTTATCATCGTTCCTCTTGGCGGAAACTCATTTATTACCAATAAACCGCAGAGCAAAGAAGACGGCATAACACCCGATGGATGGACTGACTGGTCTGACAGCAAACACGAGTATCACATATACTTCAAGCCTAAGAAAGATGCAAAGCTGGCTCTTACCCTTATGTGCGAGGAAGCAAAAGCAGATTCTGTAATTATGGCAGGAATTGGAATGCCTGATAAGGAAATTATCGTTTCAAAGGGAACAACAGAGGTACAGCTCGGTGAGTATGATACTAAAGCCGGTTATGTAGATGTTGCGATAAAAGGCGTAAAAAGAAGTGGTAAGGTATTCGCATTTCCGCATTCTCTCAAAGTAGATGGTATTTCCGATGACGAGATGGATTCATATGCAAGAGAGAGCGATAGAAACGACTTCTACTGGATACGCAGAGGTCCGTCCGTTCATTGCGGTTATGATATCTCCAACGCAGGCGATGATGTCGAATGGTTCTATAACGAAGTAACCGTAAATGAAGAAGAAGATCCGCATGGTACATATGCAATGGCTATCGGATTCGGCGGTGGATACTTTGGTATGCAGGTCTGTGATGAAGGTAAGCGTAAGCTCCTTTTCTCGATTTGGTCCCCTTACAGCACCGATGACCCGTCTACTATTCCCGAAGATATGATGGTAAGAGTACTCCGCAAGCATCCTAAGGTTCATACAGGCGAGTTTGGTAATGAAGGTTCAGGCGGTCAGTCATTTATGGATTATGATTGGAAGTCCGGTGTTGCATACCGTTTCCTTTGCCGTATCCGCCCTGTTGCTGAGGATAAGACAGAGTTTACTGCATATTTCTTCTTCCCCGAAAGTGGAAAATGGGAGCTCCTTTGCTCATTCCTCAGACCCAAGACACACACATGGTTCAGCGGTGCCCATTCATTCCTTGAGAGCTTTATAGATGTAAACGGTCATAACTACCGCAGAGTACATTTTGCTAATCAGTGGGCTGTTACAAAAGCAGGTAAGTGGGTTCCTGTTACAAGAATGCGTTTGACAGGTGATAATACCGCAAGAAAAGCACAGCGTCAGGACTACGGCGGAGGTGTTATTGACAATCACTTCTACCTCAACAACTGCGGATTTTTCTCCGAAAATTCAGTCCTTGATACATACTTTACGGTTGATGAAAGCAAGCTCGTGAAGCCTGAAATCGACCTCTCCGCACTTGAATATTAAATAGTAAAAGCGATACCGTAGATTTTTTTTGCGGCATCGCTTTTTTCTTTGTTTCGTAAAAGTGCAAAAAATGTTGTTGGCAGACTTGAAATAACTGGTGATATAGTATATAATGTATTCAGTTGGACGTTAATCCACCAAAGCCACATATGAAGCCTGTGACATCGGATGTGCAAATGTCTCCGCCAATTACACGATTTTTGTAGATGATGACGTTTGCCATGACCTCACCATCGTAGTCAGGGTAGTTTGTTATTCTGAATGTGTATCTGGTAACTTCCTTGCCACGGTATTTTGAAAGGTCGAGTCCTTGCCCTCTCTGAAGCTCGTTGTATGAGTTCATAACCTTATCAAATTCAGTAGGAATGCGTATCTTGACTTCTTCAAGCGGTGTTTTTTCAGTCTCCCATCCGAATTGAGCGAGAAATGCTGTTATATCATCGCTTGTCTTTATCTTATTGTAGGTGTATTTTGAGCTTTCCGCTGCAACGGCTTTTGTTGATACCGGTGTGTACTCGGGTATAGTTAGTATTACGGCACATAAAACTGCAACGGATAACGCTATAACACAGAAAAACTTCAGTGTGCTTGCACGTATAGTATAAATAAACATATCTCCTCCACTTTTCCTGACATGGATGTTTTCCTGATATATGGTATGAACGGAGGAGCTTATATAGAACGAAAAATAAGAGGTATATCATGTTTGAAAAAGTAAAAAAAATTAGCGAAAGTTGCTCATGTGGCAAAAAACATAACCTTCTTACAGAAGAATTTGTTATTGACGATAATGCTGCTGCAATAATGGCAGATTATCTTAAAAAGCAGGGATACGCTGCTCCTGCTGTAATATGCGATGAAAATACAAAGGTGTTTGTCTCCGATATCGAGAACAACCTTGGACTTAAAGCTGTTATTACAGTTTCGGGAAAGGCTCATGCCACTGAAATATTTGCATCCCAGGCAGAGGATTTTGTGCGTGAGAACAAGCCTGATGTACTGATTGCGTGTGGTTCAGGTTCGGTACATGATATCACAAGATATGCAGCTCATTCAATGAAAGTTCCGTTTGTTTCCTATCCCACAGCGGCCAGTGTTGACGGATACGTTTCAGGTGTTGCGGCAATGACATGGTACGGTCAGAAGCTCACATTTGAAGCGACTCCCCCTAAGGCAGTGTTTGCTTCTCCTGATGTGTTCATTACTGCTCCCGAAAAACTCACAGCTTCCGGCGTAGGTGATGTTCTTGGAAAGTACTGCTCACTGTTCGACTGGAAGGTTGCAAAGATATTTACCGGTGAGTATTACTGTCCGGAGATAGTCGAGCTTGAATACGAAGCTGTTGACGATATGGTAGATGCTATAAAGAACCGCTCCGTAATGTCAAAGAAAGAATATACTACAAAAGTAATGTATGCACTCCTTCTTTCTGGACTTGCAATGCAGCTTGCCGGAAATTCACGTCCTGCCTCGGGAGCAGAGCATCATATGTCACACCTCTGGGAAATGCACCGCATTAATAATGAAGTTGATGCACTCCACGGAGAAAAGGTTGCAGTAGGACTAATTGCAGTTACCGAAGCATATAAAAATGCAATGAAAAACGGTCTTGACTACGAAAAAATAGCCAATATTGACCTTGATTCTGTATTTGACAGAGCAAAGATAGAATCAGTTTACGCTGACCTTACTGACACTACAATAAAAGAGAACCTGCCCGATGGTACATATTCCTCAAGCAGTCTTTCAAAGATAGTGATAGATGATGTTTCAAGAATAGAAAAAGAGCTTGCAGAAGCTGACAAGATGCTTCCAACAGCCGATGAAATGAGAGAGCTTTGCAGAGTTGCGGATGTTCCGATATCTTCCGATGAAATAGATCTGCCTGCTGATAAAGAGTTTGTTTTAAAATCACTGAAATTTGCACCGTACGTAAGAAACCGCATAACTCTGCTTAAGATGCTTTCTGCTGCTGATATAATTTAACCATAGGTAATAAAAATGCTCGATATATTCAAGAACGCAAAATTTATATGGTGTGATGGCATGGAAAAGACTGTAAATGCCTACGCCGACTTTTTTGAGAAGATAAATAAAAAGACAGACTCCGTATATCGTATGTATATAACTGCAGACTCCGATTACGCAGTTTATATTAACGAACAGTTCTGCGATGGTGGGCAGTATGCGGATTATTCCAAGAAATACAAGGTTTATGATGAGCTTGACCTTACCAAATACCTTAAAGATGGCGAAAATGACGTATTAATAGTCGGATATTGTCAGAATGAAGACAGCTCTACATACCGTGTAGGTGTCGCAGGTGTCATGTACACTATTACCGAGGATGGTCAGGAGATAGCAGCATCAAAAAATGCATTGTGAGCAGCGGTATTCAGCTTTTTCGATTCGTTTTT
>CAYTLG010000070.1:0-9803 GCA_964438725.1 uncultured Ruminococcus sp.
GTCATAAAACTGAATTATTCCATTTGCAAACATTAATCGCATTAATGAGTCAAATGCAAGAGAAAGCAGAATTGAAATCAGTATAAGCAGTGCTATTGGGAGTGCGGCATAGGTTGGGCGAAACTCAGCAACAATACCTTGACTCAGGGATGAAAACCCATCAAGTGAAGTACGTTTATTTTGCAATTTTGCATTGATATGCTGAAGAAAATATCCCAGAAATGCAAACAACACCGAAAGTAGTGGCATTATATAAACTGCATATGGAAAGGCTGATGACAACAGCATTATTGACAGTGGTACTGTAAGCATGGAAGCACCGATAATAGATATATAGTTGAGGATACGGTCTATGAATTTAATCATGTTTGCCTCCATCATCAACATATGTTTTAAAATACACCTCAATATCGTTGGGGATTATCATAGCATTATCGCTTGCTCCTGTGATATAGAACAGACATGATATTCCACGGTTCTTCAGTGCATATGCAAAATTTATCATACGTTCGCTCAAGTATGACGATATGAATATTATATTGCCACCGCTTGTATATGAATACGAGTTTTCTACGATTGTGTCCATCATATGTTCGCAAGTCATAGATACATACAGTTCCATCTTCGCAAGTATTCTAAGTGCGGTTAACATATCGTTCTTGCCACGGAATGTCTGTGATAAAAAGAGTGATGTGTCATCGGTCAAATAATCTTCGTATACCTTTGAAGGTGGTGTATTTGATATTAGTCTGACCGGGACATTTTCTGATGACACTTTGTCAAGTATAGATGCTGCTACCGTTACGCAAAGCTCAACCGAATCACGTTTACTTGGAACACCCGGAATGTTCTTTTCCCTGTCGCGTGACTGCATATTCAATATTATATTGAATGCGTGTCTGTCTGTGAATTCTTCAACATTAACCATCAAACGATTTCGTGCGGCTGTCTGCATCCAGTTTATACGGTTCATTGGGTCGCCACTCACATAATCCCTGACACCTGCTTTTATAAGTGGATCTGAAAGAAGGCTTGATTCTACTATGAAGTCTCCACTTGTAAATTTGGACTTTGTAAATTCACCGCTCAGATCTACGGCCTTTGGTAGAACTGTAAGTGTTGACAGAAGATTTTTCTCCGGCTCTGATACCTTTGCACTTGGGTGTGAACCAAAAATATCATCGACAAGCATAAATACAGAACCCAGATGATAGGTACCTCTTACCTTGCATACAATTCTCCAACGACGTTTTATGACCTGATTAGAATGAAGCACGAATATGCTATGTATCGTTGACGGAAATGTTTCCTTAATACTGCCGTTGTCAGGGTCTTTTTCACTGATTCTGAATGCAAGCCCATCGGGGAGTTGAGTATCCACTTTCAAAAATGGAAGTGGTAATAACTTTTTGTTTGCTATTTCTTCATAAAGATATACTTCATCACCCTCGAAAACTTCAGATGTTGAAAGATAAACCTTGTATTCGAGTTTGTCAAAGGCATGATTTAAATATACCTTTGCCTGAACCAGAAAAACTATTGCAGCGGCAATGGCTATCGCTAAGTAAACCATAATCAGTTAACCGGAGCTTTGATGGTATCAAGAATATCTCTGACAACATTTTCGCTCGTATCTGTAAGTCGGATAGTATTTGATGTTTTTACAAGTACTCTGTGAGAAAGTGTCGGAACAGCAACGCTTTTTACGTCATCAGGAAGTACAAAGTCACGTCCCATGATTCCCGCATATGCCTGAGAGGCTCTCATAAGTGCAAAAGAAGCACGTGGACTTATACCAAGAGTAAGTCTATCGTTTGATCTTGTGGCATCTGCGATGTTAAGGATATAGTCCTTTATCGGCTCGCTTACAGTTATTGTCGGGACGGCATTGCAAGCTGCGATTACATCATTTTTCGAACAGACAGCTGTAAGTGCATCAAGAGGACTGCTTGTGTTATAATTTGAAAGAATAGCTTTTTCTGCGGTTCTTTCGGGATATCCGAGTGACAGTTTCATCATAAATCTGTCGAGCTGGGCTTCCGGAAGCGGGAATGTACCTAGGGATTCGAGAGGGTTCTGTGTAGCTATAACAAAGAATGGATCATCAAGCGTATATGTAACTCCATCGACAGTTGCCTGATGTTCATCCATACATTCGAGAAGTGCTGACTGAGTTCGTGGTGTGGTTCTGTTAATTTCATCTGCAAGAAGAATATTTGTGAACACCGGACCTTTTCGGAAAACAAATTCAGTTTTCTTCTGGTCAAAGAAGTTTATACCGGTTACATCTGACGGAAGTAGGTCGGGAGTAAACTGGATTCTGCTCATTTCTGCCGACACCGAACGTGCGAAAGCTTTTGCAAGGGTTGTTTTGCCTGTACCTGGAATATCATCAAGCAAAACATGACCTCTGCAAAGCATTGCGGTTACGGCAAAGCGAATCTCATTTTCCTTGCCATATATGACACGACTTACATTTTCTATTATTGCATTTGCAGTTTTTGAAATTGTTTCACAGCTCATATATTAAACTCCTCATTATGTGTTAGCGGTAACTTTTTACGGGATTATACTCTTCGGTAATCTCGATTTCAGTAAGGTCTCGGCTGAGTTCTTTAGTGGTTCTTGTAGTTGAGCAAACGATAAATGTGCATGAAGAAGCACCTATCTCACTTTCGACAAGAGTATACGTTTCACCGCGGAATTTGACAAGTTTGGATGTAAGCTTACGTATCTTTCCGTTGTATGGGTTCCATTCTTCAGGAGCAAAATTACCCCTGAGAAGAATATTTCCCTCATATTTTTCACCCATTGTATTTGTGAAATAGAAGATGTCACATCCTGCATATTTTTTGTGGAGATAGTTTATTGAGCAGCCACTGGCAAGACTCTTATCGACTCCGACTTTGAGGAATGCGGGAAGATGGTAGTTTACGATTCCGCTGAATTCTCTTCTCTTCATGTTGTCAATATACACATCAGGTGCGATTCCAAAGTTTTCGGTAGCCTGGAAAAGTATATTTGCAGAGACTGATTCAGTACCATCTACGGAGCGTTTGTTTGAGGGGAGATAATACGCAACTCCACCTTTTTCGTTCTCGTTTTTGTAGTACATTTTGTAGATACTGTTGTCGGGAGCATCTTCGCCGAATATGTATTTGATTATTTCTTGAACTTCCCTATCCTCTGCGGATTCTGTGTCCAAGGCGACATTTACGGATGAATATATATCTGCACACTCACAAGCAGATGATGGAAGATTATCGGTCGCAATTATCTTGCCGCCCTCATCATAGAACTTTTTAAGTACACGGAGAGCTTTCAAACTGATTATAGACATAGATGGGAGAATGACGAGTTTAAACTTCATTACATTCTGACCACAATTGAGATATAAAACGCCGTTTTCTGTGATTGCGTTTTCTGTAACAACATCCGGATGAATAAATGTGGAGTCGATACCAACATAGTTAAGGAAGTTGTTCATAAGTTCCATGTAATCTGCGTTTTCGGGAGTAGATGGATACTCAAAACCTGAAACAGATGACTGATAGAGATACACAAGTGAGTGTAACGAATGGATAGGATAAACTATGGCAACTTCGCTTACGTGTTCTCCGCCTCGTAGCATTGTCTGTATACGTGAAACGAATGAAGCATATTCAGTGAGGTCATCACCTTTTGAGAATATCGAACCCCACACAGGAGTTTCGCTTTCTACTATATCTGTGTTTTCTTTTGTTCTGTCTTCACCAAGGTGAGCGAATATCAAGTTTACACCACGGACGAACACATTCATTGTTTCACGGTAAATAATGTCACGTGTAAGCGTCATGTAATACTTGAAAAGGTCAGCTGTTACTGTATCACAACCTATCATATCCGCAGCACCGCCGGCTATTCTGATACCGTTAAGTCCATAGAGATATGCAAAAGGCATTGATACACCGGGTGCAGAAGCGTATCTGTGAAGAAGCTGACCATCTCCGAATAACCATGAGCAAGCCGCAGCTTTACTTTCCGCAGGAAAACCTGTGCAGAATATTCCATGAGCTTTGCAATAGTATGAAACTGCTTTAAGATAACCTTCGACAAGCATTTTTGCACGGCAACTCATTAACATACACTTGTATCTTCTGGCACTTCCACCGTAATCACGGAACATGAGTGTATAATATGGAGAGGGATCAAATCCATATTCTTTTTCAAACACTTCATTGAATTTATCATCCCACATACGGCGGTTTTTACCTGAAAACATTACATTACGATATATAAAGGATGTAAAACCACTTGTTTCATCATCACTGTAACGGTCAACCAGTGTGCCAAAAGTAGCACGGATATAGTCCAGTGAGGTATCGTAGTCAAGCATATTTATGACATGAGATTCTCCGTCGCAGTCACAAATGTATTCCTCGATGTTCCAGTTTCCCTCCGGTACTTCCCATTCAAGAACGCCGTCGTGAGCAAATTCTCTGAGGTCTTTTACCGATAAGTCGTTGTCGTCAACTGCTACAAGTGACATTAGCTTTCCGATTCTGTGAAGATTCAGCTTGATTTTTTCGCCTTCTGTGCATGAATACTCATATTTTGTAAGTATTTTACAAAGAACCTTTTCAGGAGAGGGGTGAGCTGCTATATACTCTTTCATTACATATGAATCATCAAGATATCCGAGCTTTAGCTGACACGAATCAGCTTCCCTATGTAAAACATCGTATATATTATAAAACTTATCAGAATACGGCTTTACAATGCTGTTTTTATCAGCAAACGGAATAATACCGCTGTAATTTGACTTTTTATAGCCAGGTATCAGCTTTTCGAGCTTTCCGTCATCAAGTCCGCAGTCCATCGGAACATAGATATAAGGGCCTGTCGGTTCTTTTTCACTTTGAAACTGTTTTCTCAGAGCCGCTGAATCGTTTATCGTGTTTTTTTCGTTTATCATATCCGAATATGCGTGCTTTCACAAAAAACTGACGCACGTTCCTTTCGTAATTATCGGCATTTTGCGGTTGCTTCATTATAACATACAATTTAAATTTTGTATATACCTGATACACAATTTTTTCGTGAATTTAACTTGTAATAAGTATTAATGTCAATTAATAAAATTTGGCTCACGAATTTCAATAATGTATTGACTTTTAATAGTGAATGCTATATAATGTCATCAGTTGTACAATTTTAGGAAAAATATTTGTTTTTTCTATCGTATTTTAATAGGAGTTTAATATTATGCCGACAAAACAATGGTATTTCACACCTGCCGAGCCATTCTCAGTTCCCGATGATTTGTCGGAAGTACTGAGAGAAAAAGGTATTGAGCAAAGTGACATAAAGCTATGTGTTAAATCTGACTTAAACCGTGAAATGGTCCGCACAGATTGTTATCTTTTATGCACTGATACTCATATCATAGTATTATCAGGTTCTGTAACACTCAAAAGAGGTCGTTCAGCAAAAAAAGTGTTGAGAAAATACGAACTTCTTTCGTGGGATGTGTTTGAGCTTGAAGAACTTTCAGATTTTCGAGTAGAGGAACAAATATCATCAGCAAGATTTACTGCAAAAGACAAAGACGGAAGATATGTACTGATTACAAATCTTTCAAATACTTACAAAGATGACTTTTTCACCTGCCAGAGATTTATTTCTGAGTTGAAAAAGGATGGAAAGATAACACCTGATACACAAAAAGGTAATCGTCGTGATGATAGGTTCTGTCCGAAATGCGGAAGCCGATACATTGATGAAGCACGTAAGATTTGCCCGAAATGTATGGACAAAAACAAGATAGTTCTTCGCACCGGTGAATTCGTTCTAAAATACAAGAGCGAAGTTATTGCGATAATAGCGATGCTGATTTTTACGAGTGCATTTGGTATCTTGACTCCGTATATTTCATCTGGATTCTACTATGATGAAGTGCTAAACAAAGCCGGTAAGTATTACGGTGAGTTGATTCTTGTTCTTAGCATAATCATAGGTACAAGGTTACTGTCAGCGTTCATATCGGCAATACACATGATTGTTTCGTCAAGAATAGCTGCAAAGCTCGTATATGACCTGAAAAAGGTAATATTCAGTTCAATCGAAAGATTGTCGCTTTCGTTTTTCACAAACAGGCAGACCGGTGGTCTTATGACTCAGGTAACACGTGATGCGAATACGATATACTGGTTCTTCTGTGATGGTATTCCGTATTATCTCGTAAATATTGTTCAGGTAGTGGTCGTTCTCATACTTATGTTGATAATGAACCCGCTGCTGACTTTACTTACAATATTACCTGTTCCGCTTATTGTGATTTCAATGAAATTCCTTTTCGGAAAGATGGACAAGTTCCATGCGAAGAGATGGACACGTTCACGTCAGATGAACTCTGTACTTTCTGATATTCTCAGTGGTATGCGAGTTATAAAGGCTTTTTCTAAGGAAAAAGATGAAACGGCAAGATTTGATAAGAGCAGCCGAGAACTTGCTGTTATTGAAGAAGAAACATCTACATTCGGTGCGGTAGTATTCCCTGCACTTGGAATTTTGTTCTATGTAAGTAATTTAATCGTTCTTGGATGTGGCGGTTGGATGGTTATAAAGGGGACTATGACATATGGTACACTTTTGATTTTCACATCTTACATGAACATGGTTTTAAATCCGCTTGGCTCATTCCTTAATATGGTAGAACAGTTCACTGACAGCCTTAATGCGATGAGCAGACTTATTGAAATTATGGATGCAAAGCCGGATGTCGTTGAATCTGATAACCCTGTACATCTTGATAATTGTCGTGGTGAGGTTGAATTCAGAAATGTAGATTTCTCATATGATAAAACAAGAAAGGTTATAGATAATGTCTCATTTAATGTAAGTGAAGGTGAGGCTCTTGGTATTGTAGGTCATACAGGTGCCGGAAAATCTACTATCGCAAACCTTTTGATACGACTTTACGATGTCAGTGCCGGTGAAATATTCATAGACGGTGTAAATGTTAAGGATATCGCATTGGATGACTTGAGACATAATATTGCTATCGTTTCTCAGGAAACATATCTTTTCATGGGTACGATACTTGACAATATCAAATATGCAAGACCTGATGCGACCGAGGCTGAAGTAATCGAAGCTGCAAAGATAGCAGGAGCCCATGATTTTATAATGAAGTTACCGGATGCATATTCAACGATGATTGGATTTGGTCACAAGGATTTATCAGGCGGTGAAAGACAGAGAGTGTCTATTGCACGTGCGGTTCTTCGTAATCCTAAGATACTCATTCTGGATGAAGCAACGGCAGCGATGGATACTGAGACCGAACGCAGAATTCAAAACGCACTTGAAAAACTGTCTGTTGGCAGAACTACAATAACGATAGCTCATAGACTTTCTACGTTGCGTGATGCGGACAAGCTAATTGTAATTGAAAACGGTAAGATACCGGAAGCAGGAACACATATCGAGCTTCTTGCTAAAAAAGGTATTTATTTCAATCTGTATAAGCTTCAGCTTGAAGCAATGAAGAACATCGGAATCGAAGAATAATCGGAGGATAATAATATGCCTGAGAAAAATAATTCATCCAATGCCCTTAAAGAGGTCGTTGCGATAAAATACATAACTGCGGAAAACTCTAAATTTGAAGCACTTAACGATTTTGTGTCAATGACGACTTCTCTACCCGACGATGACGGAAATATTGTTGAAAAGAAGTATGACCGAATATTTTTACATCGAGCATTTCCGTTTGATTTTCCATATGCATACATATCAGTTCTTGATAGTGATTCAGCGGAAATAGGGCTTATCGAAAATGTAGATATGCTTGGCGAAGAAAATGCAAAACTTATTCGTGCCGAGCTTGATAGAAAGTACTATACTCCTGTAATCAAACAAATTGTTTCTACGAAAGACAAGTTTGGGTATTCCTATTGGAAGATACTTACTGATGAGGGTGAGCGTGAGATAACCTTGCGTGATACATTCCAGAGTTTGCTTAAGGTAGGAAGTGGGAGAGTATTTGTGAATGACATTGACGGAAATCGCTATGAGATACCTGATATTGAGCATCTCGACAGCAAAAGCTATCACAAAATTGAGTTGTTCCTCTGATTGGATGAAAGGATTCTTTTATGGAGAACAGACAAACTTTGACCAAAAGGCTGTGTGAAACGGATAAATCACTAGGCGAAAGTGACGTTTTGCTAGCGTTTGAATTCAATTTAACTAACACTTCTTCACGTAAATCAATTGATGGTATAACTGCACTTCTCAAAGACAGATTAACAGTATATGAGAACAATGAAAATGTAAGAAGTATCATGTTAACAGATATTTCTGAAATTATTTTCAGACAAGGTATCGGATGTGTATTTATAGAATACCGTGATAAGTGCGATAAATGGCATATACTTTGCCGTGCGGATATGCAGTGTCGTGATTTGTATGCAGCAGTTGCTCGTGAAATCAGCAGATATCTCGATGGTAAAGAGATATCATATGACTACGAAAAGGATATAGATAGAAGATGTCCTAAATGTCATAGACAATATCGTCCAGGTTCAACTGTATGCGAGCATTGCGTTGATAAAAAAGACTATATTTTACGGCTGTGGAATATCGCAAAACCGTATCATAAGTACATATATGCCTCGATAGTATTCTACTTCTTTATAGCCGGAGTAAATCTTATTCCCCCGTTTATCAACCGAATATTTGTTGATAATTACATTATGGCTACGGAAATGCCCAAGGCTCTGAGCTATATCGCGGTTATTATGTCGATGTTTGCAGTGTATATTATAACAAGACTGCTTTCATCTGTAAGAAGTGTTATACTTGTTAAAGCAAGTAATGGTATTGTTGTGACTTTACGTGAGATGGTGTTCGACAAAATACAGAAGCTGTCCATTGCCCGTATCTCAAAAAGAACTTCCGGCGAACTTATGAATCGTGTGTCAAATGATACTGCGAACCTTTCTCGTTTCATATCGAATGATTTCGGTAACATGGTTGAGCAGATACTTATACTTCTTGTAGTTGGTGTGTATCTTTTCTCATACGACTGGAGATTGGCACTTATGATAATCTTGCCGACACCTATCGTTATGTATTCCTATCGCCTGTTTCACAGTTTTACCAGACATATGTATCATCGTCAGTGGCAGATGGAATCACGAGCAAATACCGTTTTACATGACACATTTTCAGGAATTCGAGTTGTAAAGGCATTCGGTATGGAAAAACGTGAGATAGCACGCTATGATGAAATAACGAAAGTTGAGCGAGATACAAAGATTCGTGCTGAGACATTCTATGCTAAGATTCAGCCGTTCTTAGATTTCTTTATGGGTATAGGTGAGTACTTCCTTCTCTACTATGTGGGTAATAAAATACTCGTTGGAGAGATGACCATAGGTGAGATGAGCCAGTTCTCGACATATGTAAGTATAATATACGGACCTCTTAGTTGGATATCTATGCTGCCCAGAAGACTTACATGGATCATGACTTCTATCGTAAAGATATTTGATGTCATTGACGAAGAAAGTGATGTTGCAGACAAGGAAAATGCAATTGACCATGAAATAGAGGGTTATATAACGCTTGAAAATGTGTCATTCGGATATGATAAGACTTCGTACGTGCTTAAGAATGTTTCTCTTGAGATAAGCCCAGGTGAGATGATAGGTATAGTTGGTAAATCTGGCGTTGGTAAATCAACACTGATAAACCTTGTAATGCGTCTTTATGATGTTTCAGAAGGCAGTATAAAGATTGATGGAATAGACATACGT
>CAYTLG010000071.1:0-9715 GCA_964438725.1 uncultured Ruminococcus sp.
TTGTTATCGAAATCGACGCGTAAGTTTCTGAGTTATTGAGATTAACCTTTAATTAGGTAAGTTTTAAATTGCTCATTCAAAACGAGGACAGGTATTATACTTGCCCTCGTTTTTTGTAAATATTTCGGGGATAGGTGAAATTCCTTACCGGCGGTATAGTCCGCGAACAGACCATATTTGCATCACACTTGTGGTCAGCCGAACAGGTGTAATTCCTGTACCGACAGTTAAAGTCTGGATGAGAGAAACAATATAAAAACGCATTGCGTTATTCCCGTGGTATCAGTGTATTCTGACATCACGGGATTTTTGCTTCTCCCTCGTAATAATATATATTATTGATTATATGGGAGTAATATTATGTCAAAAACTACTTATCGTTCTGACAGAACAAGAACCATTGTTGCAGTCGGAGTATTTTCCGCACTTGCTTATGTTTGCTGTGTACTTTTCCACTTCAAGGCATCGTTTTTATCCTTTGACCTCAAGGACTCTGTTATGACAGTCGGAGCAATGCTTTTTGGACCTGCCTGTGGTATCGCAATGTCACTTGTAGTGGCACTTATAGAATTTGTAACTATCAGCCAAACAGGTGTGTACGGTCTTATCATGAACATTATCTCAAGTATCGTATTCGTTAGCATAGGTAGCTTCATTTATTCACGTAAGCGTACTATGACCGGTGCTTTTATCGGCTTGGTATTTTCAGTTGTTACAATGACTGCTGTAATGATTCTTGCAAATATCCTTATCACGCCGTTTTATATGGGTGTTTCAAGGGGCGATGTTGTAGGACTTATTCCGACACTTCTCTTCCCTTTCAACCTCACAAAGGGTGTTTTCAACGCTGCCATTGTGTTCCTTATCTACAAGCCAATCTCAAATGCGGTTCGTCTTGCGGGATTTGTCAGCGTTACGTCGAATAAAACCGATGATGGTCCTATCGGTGTGATTAAGTCCGCCGACAAAAGCAAAAAGAAAAACTCCGCTTCCTACATACTTACAATAATTCTTTCTGCGGCGATAGCAGTTCTAACACTTGCGTATTTCTTCGTGAAGCTCGGCGGTTCGTTCACGCTGAAATGACCTACTAAAATTTCAAGCAAACTGCACAAAATACAAAAGCGTAATTCAGCAACTTGTATAAATCACAACTATTGATATTACATCTGCGGTGTGATATAATAGTACCGTAAAATATTAATCACTTATCAAGAGTGGCTGAGAGACTGGCTCTGTGACGCCCGACAACCTATCAAGCATGGTTCATTGTGTTCCATAACTCGACAAGGTGCCAAATCCTGACAGATGAGTATTCTGTAAATAACAATGTTCTCGTTCTGTCAGTGCGGGAACATTTTTTTATTGCAGCCACAGAAAGGAAAATATGAAAAAACTCTTTACATCCGAATCCGTTACAGAAGGACATCCCGACAAAATCTGCGACCAGATTTCCGATAGAATCCTTGATGAAATGCTCAGAAACGACCCCATGTCCCGTGTTGCCTGCGAAACCTGCTGCACTACCGGTCTTGTTATGGTAATGGGTGAGGTTACAACAAACAGCTATGTTGACATTCAGTCCATCGTTCGTAAGACTGTTCTTGATATCGGCTATGACCGTGCTAAGTACGGTTTTGACGGCTCCACCTGTGCTGTTATCAACTCCATCCACGAGCAGTCTCCCGATATCGCTCTCGGTGTAGACAACTCCCTCGAATCCAAGGAAGGCGTAGAAACCGATGAATTCAACACAGGTGCCGGTGACCAGGGTCTTATGTTCGGTTACGCCTGCGATGAAACTCCCGAACTCATGCCCCTCCCCATTTCTCTTTCCCACACAATGGCTAAGAAGCTCACAGAAGTACGCAAGAACGGTACTCTCTCCTACCTCAGACCCGACGGAAAGACTCAGGTAACTGTTGAATACGATGGCAACACACCTATCCGTATCGACACAGTTGTTGTTTCATCCCAGCACGACCCCGATGTTTCTCTCGACACCATTCGTGAAGATATCATCCGTGAGGTTATCCACCCCACACTTCCCGAAGATATGCTCGACGATGAAACAAAGATATACGTTAACCCCACAGGCAGATTCGTTATCGGTGGTCCTATGGGTGACAGTGGTCTCACAGGTCGTAAAATAATCGTTGACACATATGGCGGATACTCTCGTCACGGCGGCGGTGCTTTCTCCGGTAAGGACCCGACAAAGGTTGACCGTTCCGCTTCCTACATGGCTCGTTACATCGCAAAGAACGTCGTTGCTTCCGGTATCGCAAGTCGTTGTGAGGTTCAACTCGCATATGCTATCGGTGTTGCACAGCCTGTTTCAGTTCTTCTCGACACATTCGGTACCTGCAAGATTGATGACTCCATCCTCGCTGATTTCATCCGTGAAAAGATTGATATGCGTCCCGCAGCAATAATCAAGCGTTTCGACCTCCGCAGACCTATCTACGGTGACCTCGCAGCTTACGGTCATATGGGTCGTGAAGACCTCAATGCTCCGTGGGAAAAGCGTGACTTTGCCGACGAAATCAAGGCAGCATTCAACTTCTAATTAACACAAAAGAGTGGTTCTTGTGTATGAGTTCCGCTCTTTTTTTATTGCTCTGCTCTCCGCAAATTGACTTTTCAGATGTTTTGCGGTATAATTAACCATACTTGAGCTTGTGTGGGAGGTCTTTATGAATAACGATATAAAAAATGAAGAATTTGATACGGTGGCTGGAATTGTTGATACCATTATCTACCAAAACGAGGATAACGGATACGTTGTGTTTGACCTTGAGGACACGGACGGACTTCCCATCACCGTCACAGGCACCATCCCCTACCTTGCTGAGGGAGACAAGCTCACAGTCACGGGAAAATGGGTGAATCATAAGACCTACGGAAAACAGTTTGAGGCTCTGTCATACGAAAAAACACTGCCTGCCGAAGAAGGTGACATACTCCGTTATCTTGCGTCGGGAGCTGTCAAGGGTATTGGTCCGAAAACCGCCCAGAAAATAGTTGAACAGTTCGGTACGGATGCTTTCTCCGTAATTGAAGAACATCCCGACTGGCTTGCTGAAATTCCGGGAATCACCCGTAAAAAGGCTCAGTCAATCTCCGAAAACTTCAAATCCATATCAGGTGCAAGAGCCGTTATGATGTTCTGCCGTGACTTATTCACTCCACAGACTGCCATGAAGATTTATAAAAAATGGGGTGGAGCTGCGGTAGACAAAATTCGTCAGAATCCGTACAGACTCTGCGAGACATTCCGTGGTATCTCATTCAGCCGTGCGGACGGAATTGCAATGAGCATGGGACTTGACCCATCATCAGATGAACGAATACTACATGGTGCTGTATACGTTCTGAGGGCGGAATCTGCACGTTCTGGTCATACCTGCCTGCCGCTTGACGACCTTATAAGATGCACCTGCGACCTGCTGTTCGGTGGAGACCAAGCGAAAATTGCGGATATCACAAACTGTATCGAAGATGCACTGACAAAGCTGTCACTTGTTCCCGTAAAAAAAGGCGGAATACGTTATATTTACGAACCGAGAACCTACACTGCGGAACTGTATGTAGCCGAAAAACTAAAGACAATTGACAAGCTCTGCCCTCGCATGAACATAAACGATGCACGACTTATGATAGAGAAATGCGAAGCTCAGTCAGGTATACAGTATGCGGAGGCTCAACGACAGGCTTTGTTTACCGCCATGTCCGAGGGAGTAATGATACTTACAGGTGGTCCCGGTACAGGTAAAACCACTATTATCAAGGGACTTATTTCTATCTTCTCGTCGCTTGATTTTGAGGTCGCACTGGCAGCACCGACTGGACGAGCCGCAAAAAGAATGAGCGAAGCTACATCACACGAAGCAAAAACGATTCACCGACTCCTTGAAATGGATGCTTCATCAGATATCGAAGGCGGAGCGAGCTTTCTCAGAGACGAGAACAACACTCTCGATGCCGATGCAATAATCATAGACGAATCATCCATGATAGACGTATTCCTCATGGAAGCTCTGCTTAAAGCCGTAAAGAACGGTGCAAGACTTATTCTTATAGGTGACTCAGACCAGCTGCCGTCAGTTGGATGCGGAAACATACTCGGAGATATTATTGATTCTGGAATTTATCCGACAGTATTCCTCAGTGAGATTTTCAGGCAATCCGAAAGCAGTCTTATAATCACGAACGCACACAGAATAAATGAGGGTCAAACTCCGATTCTCGATAAGCGTGGTGCAGACTCTGACTTTTTCTTCCTGCCTCGTGAAAATGAAGAAAGCATAGCCGCAACCGTAACTGAGCTTGTTTGTACCAGACTTCCGAAAAGCTATGGCGAAGATATAATCTCCAAAACTCAGGTAATAACACCATCACGCAAAGGTCTTTCAGGCACAGACAACCTGAACGCAATGATACAGTCAGTTCTCAATCCTCCTGCCAACGGAAAGAAAGAGAAAAAATCCCGTGACATGATATTCCGTGTAGGCGACAGAATAATGCAGACAAAGAA
This sequence comes from uncultured Ruminococcus sp., assembly GCA_964438725.1. GTDB lineage: Bacteria > Bacillota > Clostridia > Oscillospirales > CAG-272 > UMGS1696. The sequence goes on from CAYTLG010000071.1 coordinate 4,538, forward strand.
CAACTACACCATCGAATGGGAAAGTGACGACGGCAAAAACGGAATGGGCATATACAACGGCGACATAGGCGTAATAAACGATATTGACCTTGACGAGAACACGCTTGAGGTACAGTTCGATGAGAGATGCTGTACGCTTGATTTCACCTCACTTGATGAGATAGACCACGCATATGCAATCACCGTCCACAAAAGCCAGGGAAGCGAATACGGCACTGTTATTATTCCCTTGTATTCATGTGCCCCCATGCTTCTTTCACGCAATCTGCTTTATACAGCGGTCACAAGAGGTGCAAGAATGGTTATACTCGTAGGAAAGCTGTCCGTTCTCTCTACAATGATACAAAACGACAGACACGTTAAACGCTGTACTATGCTCAAGGATTTCATAATTAAACTCAGCAACGAATAAACAAAAAAAGAAGCCCTCGACATCATTTCACTGATGCACAAAGGCTTCTTTTTTTATTATCGTTTCGCTTCTTCCCTGAACTCGTTTTTCTTTGCGGTATGTCTTAGGATAAGTGACTGATACTCGTACATAAATTCGAGAAACTCAGTATTGTTTTTATCGCAGGATTCACTCATTTATTCATTCTCCCAAAAAAATGTCTATCACCTTTTGAATAAGTGCTGCAAGGATGAATATAAGCCATGTATAGCTCCAACCACTGCCGATTATGCTGATTATAAAGTACAGCATCACGATAGTCAGACACATTACCGCAGTCATACGACCACGAATTGCCTTTTTCAGAGGAACTCCCTTGTTATACGCCTTTACCATATTCATGAATATCTGACCGATTGCTGCCCAGATGAATATGAGCCACGTTAACTGCCATCCTCCGAAACGGAGCGAAAATGCCAGATAAACGAATACTACCAGCAGCCACAAAGCGGAACATATCTTATTCATCAGCTTTGCATTGCTTCGATAATTGTTTCTGTTCCGTTTCCAGCGTGTTTCTTCTTCGGTAAGCGGCATTGAGTCAAGCATTTTCTTTATCTCATCGACATTTTTCATAATGTCACGATATGCGTCAAGCTCACTCATGCCTGCTTTTACACGGGCTTCATATTCTTTTTCGAGATCCTCAATCAGTTCTTCTCCGACAGCGGCGGCAGCTGCACTTCCGGCTTCATCACAAAGCTCTTTTATCTTTCGTTTTATTTCTCTATCCATTAATTATCCCTCAAAGGAGACACGTCCACTGTTTATTCCGCAAGGCTCGTTGATTTCCAGTCAAGTCCGTAGTCATTGTAAACATAGGTGTCATCGGGCAGGAACAGTGCATCTTCCACATAAATATCGCCGCTTCCAACGTGCATTGACGAATTATATTTGCCACGATATGCTGCAACATGGACGTGAATACCGCTTGAAACTCCATAGTTACCGGAGTCATAGAAGTATTCACCCTGAACGAGAGCTTCTCCGACATAGATATCGGAAATATCATTGTCATGCATGAAGCAGAGCGTCATATAGTCGTATGTTCCGTCAGCGTAGCGTACCTTTGATGTACTTTCAATCCACACTGCGTTGCAGGCAATAACGGAGGCATCTATACGAACGACCTTTGCGTTGAACGGAGCATATACCGCACGCTCGGCAGGCTGTATATCAAGTGCATTCTGAGTAAAATGTGAGTAATTATCATATGCACCCTGAGTTACAAGGAGTGATTTTGCAACAAACACTGCCATTTCTTCACCTGACGAGTTAAGTGTTCCCTCTCGTGTAAGCTCCCATGTAACAGGAGAGCCGTTAAGAACCACTTCTGCCCCGTTATTTGAGCCTGATATACCAAGCACACGTCTGTCGGAAGCCGTCTCAATTCTCCATGTACCGTCCGCAGAGCCTATTATATTAAATTCAAGAGCGTTTTCGCCGGTAGGCTGATAAAGACCGACATAATCAGAACCGTTTCTCTTATTAACACCGAGAACTCGACCATAACCGTTTCTGGAGGCGGCAGAATAGATATAATATGTACCACGTTCGGTTCGTTCTATACGGAAGGTCTGTGTGATATCGTCACTGGAATCCCAGAGAGTCACACCTACGCCCTCATAGTCACTGTTCATACCAGAGGCAGCCACGTTAAGGAGCTTTCCGTTTCCGACAGACCGACATAATCAGAACCGTTTCTCTTATTAACACCGAGAACTCGACCATAACCGTTTCTGGAGGCGGCAGAATAGATATAATATGTACCACGTTCGGTTCGTTCTATACGGAAGGTCTGTGTGATATCGTCACTGGAATCCCAGAGAGTCACACCTACGCCCTCATAGTCACTGTTCATACCAGAGGCAGCCACGTTAAGGAGCTTTCCGTTTCCGACAGAGGATATCTTATAGTACCCATTCGGAACTACCCAGCTTGTCTCATAGCCTACTGCATCGAGATACGTGTTTACCTCATCGGCGTTATTATTCCAAAGGAGGAATACGGCATCGTTATAGCTTATGATACCACGCTCTGCAAGAATATCAGAATAAACACGTTCAGAGTTCTTTGTGGTAGCTCTGAGAGTATTGTACATAGCAACGACCGCATCCGCTCTTGTAAGGGGGGCATCACGGTCAGTTACGCATATACCGACAGCTCTTGCATATTCGGCAGCCATTTTTAATGTATAGTCTCCATCGTTTATGCGGTATCCGAGAGCATATAGCATATAGCTCATGAATCTTTCTGCGGATTCACCCATTTTGGGAGAGAATTTCACATTATTTTTGTCCTCAGCTGAGTTTACAAGGTCATTAAGGAGACCACAGCTGTAAATATAGCCGACATAATCCGAAGCCCATTCGGGAACATCGGTAAAAGGATGATTATAGTGAACGAGAAGAGCCTCATCCTCAGCTCCGAGAAGTCTGACAGCAAATACGGCAGCTTCAACACGGTTAAGACCACGCTCAAGTGAAAACTCAACTCCGCCGCTCAAATCAGTTCCATCTCCAGAAATAAGTCCGAGGTAATACAGTCTCATAGCGGCTTCATTTGCGTTAAGGTTTGCTCCCGTCTTAATTTCAGAACCGATACGAGCCATAAGAAGCTGTTCAATCGAGCTTTCGATAGAGCGTTCCTCAAAAGGCTGGGAGAAGTCAAATACACCGAACGCATGAACTCCGCAGGACATTGAAAAGACCGCAGCCGCCGCCGAAACGACCGCCACCATCTTTTTTACATATGATTTTGACATTACGTTCCCTCAAAAAATTTTTATCCAACTTCTATTATATCGCAAATCACGTAAAAAGTCAACCGCAGAGCTGTTTTTACCGATACATAATGCTGTGCGAATCGTTTTATTATATAAAAATGAAAAAAATACTTGCATTTTTACCCTATTCGTGATATAATAATCTTGTTATATATGCAGAGATATCGAAGTGGTCATAACGGGGCTGACTCGAAATCAGTTTGCTGGAAACAGCACGAGGGTTCGAATCCCTCTCTCTGCGTCAGATTCAGACACTGTCGGAGATACGTTGTTATCACGTTCGGTGTCTGTTTTTTTACCTGAACCTATCCTATAACAAAAATAATCGGGAGAGCTTATCACAGTTCCCCCGATTTTTTTATATTTTACCTATCCTTATGGATTTGTCTGACCGTTTGCTAATTCTGCAAAGGATTCGTTTATCTTAGCAAGCACCTTTGTTGCAATCTTGCTGTTCTTCTGATACATAGAAGCAAAGTCGGTATCGTTCTGCTGCATCATATTAATTACTTTTTCGTTGTAACCACCAATCTGATAGTATGTACCAACGTCAAAGAAACGTGAAGCAAAAATCAGGTCGAGCATTTCAGCAGATTCTTCATCACGGATATACTTACCCTTGAGGTTCTTTTCGTAGTAAGCAGGCTTTATAATCTGCTGACCGTAGTATGACAGAGCTTCAAGAGCCGCACCGCTCATAGCAGAATCATAAACAGTTAACGGAATGCAGAGGTATGATGTACCGTATGCGTGCATGGTGTTGCAGTAATCCTTCTGTGTTTCATCCCACTTAGGATAAGGAAGAACACCGAAGTCAGTTTCCATATCACGGAACCACGAAATCGCCTTGATATAACGTGTATAGAACAAAGCACGGTTATCGTTAAACATGGAGTTAAGGTCATTCTCGGATATTGTAATATTGTCAGATGTTCCGATAAATCCTACGATAGGCTGTGTTTTAAGTGTAAGCCATGATGTAAGAACGTCAAAGTTACGTTCGTTGTTAAGTGTAAGCTCTATCTCACCGTTGTCTTTGATAGTTGCAAACTTACCGCCACTTGCGTGAAGCATACCGATAACGGAGTCCTGCCACATCATGATACCGATTGAGTCGTCCTTATCGGTAATACTGTTACCGTTCATATCAACATAAACAGCATTAGCCATTTCAGTGAACTTATCGTATGTCCACTTGTTTTCCTTTACAAGGTCATAGGGATTATCAAGAGTAAAGTTGGAAATCATCTGCTTATTGAACAGTATGCAGTATGTACAGTCATTATCGAGAACGCCTGCATCTCCTGTTGAATAATACATCCTTCCCGAAATTGAAAGCTGTTCATTCGCCTTCTGATCCCACCAGCTCTTTGTAAGGTCGATATTCTTAACGGAATTCAAGTCTAATATCTTACCATTGTAAGCAAGGTTGGAAACGTCATAGCAACCGACATCTGCAATATCATAATCATTTGTTCCGGACATAACCATAGTATCTATCAGCTTATATCCGGGGCCGTTACCGGTCGAATACTGTCCGCTTTGGTTACTTACAGCGAGCTTTATTCCAAGGAGATCCTCTACTGTTGAGTTGGCTTCATACTTTGCATCGTTCAGACCCTCACCGGTCATTTCTTCCGCAATAAAGTCATCAAAGCTCCAGTTACCTGTGAGAGCTATGTTGACAGTACGTCCTTCATAGTCCTTGACTTCAATATCAAGCGTTTCCTCAACTATCGGCTCCTCCCCAATGGTTTCCACTTGAGTTTCGGTTTCGCCCGTAGTTTTAGCCACATCGCTGCTGTCTTTGTTCACTTCTGATTCACTGCACGATGCAAAGCTGCTAAGCAGAATTGCTGAAAGCAGAAGTAAAGTAACGGTTTTCTTCATAGTTCAAATTCCTTTCTCAAAGGTTAAAATTCCGATGGAAACAAAGGTATAC
>CAYTLG010000072.1:0-3607 GCA_964438725.1 uncultured Ruminococcus sp.
AGTATTCACATTTATTAAAGAATATTGAGATATGAAACAGGCAGTGCGGACGGCATTTACAAAGCTCTGTTGTTTTCCACGGGTAGCAAATTGACGTGCTATTTCAAATGCATTATTGTATTCATCCTCTGCAACTATAAACGAGTTATCTGATTTTGCAATCGACCACGGGTCACTAACAAAATTGATTCTCTCGCTAAGTTCATTTTGCGAAACCTCTATATCAGCTGCCTCACACAGTGCTGAATAGTATTGTAATGCTATCCATCCCATATCCGTAACGGGGAGTTTGTGAGAAGATGTCCACGTTACATTTGAAACCTTTTCGTGAAGAGCGACAAGTGCCAATTCCAAGGTAACGTGAGCTTGACAGTCCGAGTCTATGATGAAGTGAATCACAATCCGCTTCCCAGAACAGAAGATTTCTCTTTGCCGTTCCGTCAAATGTTGCCATTACCTGTATGATACTTTTATTCAGCACGTGTGAAAGGCTGTCAATAAGTCCATCGCAGTTTCTGTCATAGATAACATATTGCGGGTCGTTTCTATCTTTACGCAGATATGAAACAAGACAGCTGAGACCAATCTGAAGCGTACCTAAAAGCTGGTTTGGCTCAATAATGAATACCATTGCAGTCTCTGCCAAAAGTGCTGATTTATCGTTGAGCAGCTTCTGGTCGTAGATACGCTTTGCATCGAGAATCATAACGGATGTGTCTGAATCTGCATTCGTTATAGAATCCACCTTCCATATTTTATCAAAACCATTTACCGAGGCTATACCGTCGCAGAACCACTGATTTATATTTTTGATATCGGAACCATGACCCGACACAACGAGTATTCTTTTTCTTTTCATCAGATTTCTGACTACAGGTAAAAATACATAATCGGTGGTATCATAGTAAAACTGCGTAAAGAATATCACACTTTTTCCGTCAAGGATGTTTCTTGTCTGTCTGAGATATCCCTCGTCAAGTACTTTCTCCTTAAAATCCGAGCCTGAGTAATAGTTATATATCAGCCCAGCCTCCTGATTCAGCGTTTCTTCATATTCCTTTTTATATTTTTCAAGTAAACTTTCCGATGGAGAATCAGTATGTTCGGTGGCCTCCAAATAATCAGAACAGATGAAAGGCTTTGGAAACAACTCACTGTATTTTTCAGGCAGCTGGTCGTAATCCACTTCAGTCTGTTTTTCCATATCGGAGCTTTCTTCGGCATTCTTTTCTTCTATGGTCTTACCTGAAAGAAACGCAACGATCTCTCCAAACACAATGATACCGAACGCAGGATAAAACGGGGATGCCAGTATATTCTCCGATGTCATATGGTATGTAACCACAAGCAAAACGGCAAATACTGCTATCATGGCATAGTACATTGCCCGTATTATTCTTTTTGCATCACCATATTTACTGTTAAGATATCGAATATCGGTATTTCCCTTTTTTCTGTCCTCATCTGTAACATAGTAGAATGAACCACTTGTTTTTTCTGCAAGATTCGGAAATTCCGCCAATGCCATAAGGAAAGGAAACAACATTGCTTTTATAATCATAAATCCTAGAACAAGGACTGTATTCACTATAAACACCGCAGTATTTGCCGAATTTATACTTTTGAGGAACGAAAGTCCACTGAACTGTTCACCAAGCCAATTTATCTCGCTCAGAATCTCCTCGGTAATGCTATTCAGGAATATCACTCCGAAAATGCAATATATCAATGCAAGAAACGGAAGAAACACCTGTCTGTATCTGTGTTCCTTTTTGAAATTTATCTTTGTCGAAAGCAAACAAATACAAATGAAAGGAACACAGTACAAAATAAGTTTGAAAAATGTCAGTATATCACTCATTATCGTGTTGCTCCTTTCTGTCAACTTCCATTTCGGCATTGTAAACGCTGTAATATTCGGAAGACTCATACAATGTTTCAGTAGTTATAGAGAAAGACTTAACAAATGGAAACGGCGTAACCAAACGGTTCGGAATTGAATCAAGCGATATCAGCATACTGTCCGTATCTTCATGGATATATACCTTGTCACCTTGCAGTAAAATCTCCGCCTCCACTTCATCATCAAGGCAAAGCTCACCTGAACAAAGTCCGGATATTGATTTACACTGCGCTAACGCTTCTTCATACAGCGAATGAATACGGGTCAGCTCTTCAAGGTGCTTGGAATACTGTTCATCAATTTTCACCGATTTCAGCATCTGATATTTTTCCATGTAGTTCAGCAAATGCGTGAGATATTTTCCCTGAATCTGTGCGTTATCTTTCATCCTAGATATATTTTCAGACACCGCCTCAGAATATTTATCAAACTTTTCATCAAGTCTCTTACGTTGGATTTTCAATGCAAGAAAACCTGAACCAACCACTGAAAGAAGTGCAAAAGCCGTTATAATAAGCGAAATAATGAATGATGTTACGTTAAACTTTGCCGATGAAACGATGAACGGAATAAATCCAAACAGACATATTATCACACTCGCACTCAGCAGCTTGAAATATATACTCGAAAATACTCTGCCAGATATAACATTTTCAATATCCTTTGAGGCTTTTCTTTCATCATGTTCAAAGGATGCACGTGAGTGTTTTTTGTCCGTTTCAAGTCTGACCATATCAATTTCATTTCTATTCAGTTCTTCAACGATATCTTCCACATCGTAATGTGTCAAATGCTGATTTTGCAGCAGTGGAATATCAACAGCGAATGTCCTGTTCATTGTCTCGACAGCTTCATTCTTCCCTCTCGTAATCGACTTGAACAAAGTATGAGTCTCCTTGTCGGAAGCCTCTTTGTGTTTTCTCCACACATCTGTGTCAAGTTCAGGCTTATCTTTAGTGTTGCCGAATGAATCCTTTGGTGGAAAGAACTGAGAAAAATCAGTATCGGGAAAATTTACGTATACAGAGGCACATTCGGCCATGCGATTGCTCGTTGTGTCCTCCATCGCCGCTTTTAATGCCTTGATTTCATTTTCTATATCTTTTTCTGAAACTTCACACGCATTTCGCAAAGCAGAATAGAATTTGTTAAGAAACTTTTCATGCTCCTTTGAAGAAACATCAATGCTTAAACGATGCAATTTGTACGGCTCAAGCTCAGAACTCGAATACATGTTAAGTATGACCATCATTGTACTCATCCACAGCAAAAACCATGAATCCTCATACTTAACACTTTCACGACACGGCATATCGAACACCATGAATCTGCAATTCGGTGGATAATCGTATCTTTCCCAAAATTCGGAATACTGCAATGAAAGCAAGTCGCTTTCTGTAAGCAAGAATCCGGTGTTATCAAGATTCTGTCTGTTCTTTTCCTCAATTTCCGACTGAAGAAATAACTTCTGCATATCGAGGTTTTCAAATATTCTCGGAGTCAACAGAAATATCTGAGTCGGGCGTATCGCATTGAATGTATAGTCATTGACATACTCAAGCTCTTCTATTCCACGACCGCCAAGAAAATACACAAGTCGCATAAACTGATCATCATTCTGGTCATATGCTGCATTTAAACCTGCACGTTCATACGGATTGAGTGAGCGTTGGGTCAAATGATTGAAATCTCCTTCCATGAACT
>CAYTLG010000072.1:3617-9682 GCA_964438725.1 uncultured Ruminococcus sp.
GTTCATCCACTATATATGCATTCCACTCGGTTACATTTTTTATAATATCAACCAACTGCGGTACCAGCTCGTCTATATCAGCTTTTTCAGAAGCAAATTTATTCCATATACATATGGAAATATCTTTATTGTCTTCGAACCAACTGAAAAAGTATTCGTATCTCTGATACTTATCATATATTTCAGAATTGATTATCAAAACTGATTTCATCTCACGTCCACCGCCTTTCTGTCATTATCATTTTTTTGCAATGCATAAAACAAAGCATAATCAATCATTTGTTGATATGGTTGTCATAAATCCACTGTTAATAGCTTCCATGAAGTCATTGACACATGAATCACCATATCTGCAATCGGCATCACACGCCTTGATTTTAGCCTTGACAACCTCTCGTATTCTCTTTACAAGTGTATCATTGAATGGGTCGGATATTATTCCCGAATACTCATTTCTGAGATTATGGTACAAAAGCTCCGTCTGTTCATACATCCACTTTACAAAGTAAGGTGTACGGTCGGTTGAATGCGAGTAGAACTCAGACAAATATTCATAGACAAATTCAATCATATTACGCAGCATACCTATCGCTTCGTTGTCACTTTGAACGTCACTTCCTGATGTAGCTTTATAAAGAAGCGGAAGTTCAAGCAAGCTGAGCTTATGTGAATACGGTTCGAGACGCATATTATTCAGCCGTTTGTAAAGCTCAGTAGATTTATAATCAAAGCTACCCATTATTGACGCTTGTTTTTCCTTTGTTACCTGTTCATCATAATGACCGAGCAAATTAAGAACCAACGGACGGCTCATAAGCATTGCTTCATATATTTCACTGAATTTATTGCATCTTCCGTCACCGACAATGATACTGTCACTTATAAAGTCACCGTTATTGTCTTTGAAACGATACTGATTTCTGTCGTACTCTATTCTGCCGTATGCTATACTTATCAACAATGCTCTGTGTGCGTCCTTCATGCACTGTTTCTCCGATTTATCAGAAAGGTCAGGCATAACGCCGACATAGTGCCATCTCTTGTCAAGATGAGGAGTGAGTATCTTAGTACGCTTATCATCGGGAATAACAGCGTTTATACGTTTCCAGTAAGCCTTGTAATATGAACCATCCTCATGCGGGTCTACTTCGCTGTCATCAGCCGGTGCAAATTTAGGAAGGTCACTTACACGGATATTATAAAGTGCTTTCATGAACAGCATCTGATATTTATCGAGAAGAACGTCATTTTCATATCCCGGAAATACGCTTTTGATTATCGAGGACTTCTGCATATCGTTTGAAGCAGATACTTCGGAGCCGAGAGAATATGCTTCGATTATGTAAGGTTCTACACCAATGGGTCTGTCAATAAACGGTGCTGCTAGCTTCATTGCTTCTTCACGCTTGCCATTGATATAATACAGCTGCTCATCGGCGGAATATTTACCATCTTCAAGCTCTGCCTGAGTACGCATTGCATCTATGATATCCATATCGACCTTCTGACCATACTGTACTATAACCTGTTCACGCCAGAAGTCAAGGATATGATTGCTTACAAGCTCGTTTATTACGGAATACTGTTTATCAGTGTCATCAACGGTTAATACCTTATATATTGATGTGAACAATTCTTCACGGAACTCATCTGTCAGTGAAACGGGGTCAACTATATTCGGACAGCGTTCAAGGAGACCTTTAAGGCATTTTTCGGAGGCACAGGCATAAAGTACGGGAGCTCCACTGACATTTATGTATGTTTCCTCTATACGTTCGATTCGTCTGGGAAGTCGTTTGATTTCCGTATCGAGCTGCTGATAGAAATACTCATAGTGTATGCTCAACTTGTCGATATATTCAAGTGCTTTATTGATTATAGCAAGCTCAAGATATGTCTTGAAGTAATTCTTGATGTTGTCCCTCTGAGTTGAACAAGCATTTTCAACTAATTCGACTGCGGATTCCCACTCGTCCTTACTCTGAATACCAGGATCAAATAATGTTTTTACATCAAGCGAGTTTACATATTCCGACAGAGTTACAGGTGCAGATTCACCATCGCTGTCCTTTTCTCTTACCGGCTTATCATATATGGCTTTTTCAAAGAATGAACGTATTGATTCTTCCAGCGAGGCAAAGCTGGGTCTTTTAACTTCATATTCCCTTACTGTACCGTCATTGCTTTTTATCTGAACAGGCACGGGAGATGTAAATTCACCAAACGCCGTCAATCTTCTCTGAGCTTCACGGAATAATATCTCAAGGTTATAGAGAAAATATCTTGCGGCATTGGGATGAATAAAGGAATTATCCTCCGTCATCCAGTATTCTATATGTGACGAATTATTTGTATTGAAATTTGCAGGCGAAAACAGACTTTCTGCAATAATATCGGCAACGCTTTCAGCACGTTTTTTTGTTCTTGCGAAATACTTTTTGAGCGAATCTTCAACTATTCTGAAATTTGCTCGCATATCATCATCGTTATGCTGAGATCGTGCCGTTACGATTCCTTCGATACCTTCATTTATCGTTCTGATTGCACCTTCATCATAATGATCCTCGTTTACTCTGTCAGAAATGTATGAAAGCAGGTTACGATAATAGCTTTTCCATTTTCCCTCAGTATAACCGATTCCATCCGGATCCTTTACATGGCACTGCTCAAATATTGATGAAGCGAAATAGTTATCCTCTTCCTTGTTGCTGTTTACAAGTTCACAGTAATATTCACGCTTATCTATGGGAGGAAGAACTACACCTTTTTTACGGCTTGCCTGCTGCTGTTTTACTTTCTTCTCATACTCGTTGTCATATCTAAGCCATTCCTCGGTCATCGCCTGTTCCATCCAATTCATAGCGATGTAATCTCTCACCTGATTGAACGGATAAATGATTTTTGACGAACCTATACCGCAATAACGGTTTCTTCCGTCCTCTTCACAACGTGCAAGGATAGTATTGTCCTCAGAAGAATTAAGTCTCTTGTTGAGCATACTTACTGATGAAGCATATACACAATCTGCGATGTGCTGTTTGTATGCAACAAAGTTCTGCAATCCGTCGCCATCCATGTTCTGTCCATCATAAAGGAAACAGAAATCCATAGGATTAACATTATATTCATCATATTCATCGACAGTACCGGGTGTAGGCATTTTCAGCCAGTACTTATCAAACGCACTTTCATTCTGTGATGAATCGGCTTTTAACATAAATGCGTCAAGTTCACGAAGAGTAGCATACGCATTTGCACGGAGATTGTTTTTTTCAACTTCCGTCTTATTACTTCCACGGAAAAATACATCAGGAAGTACGCAAATACCACGGATTATCGGCTTTTTCTGGCAAACATTTTCAAGATAATTACGCAGATACATCGACAAAGGCAACACTATCCCTGAACCGGTTCCGCCGACAAGTGTAGATACTATAACAACTCTCATTGACTGCTCAAGAGTATCGCCGTTGAGATGCTGTAACTCGTTTATCGCATCATGCAAAGGTGCAATTCTGCCATCACGGAGGCATGAGTCAAAAGCCAGCTTTGAGACAGCACGAACCTGTCCTGCTCCCTCGGTAAGAGGCTTTTTCAGAAGCTGGTGACTTGTGGGGAATGAATTTTCTCTCGCTTCTCTGTCAGTTCTCAAAGCCTGTCCAACAGTCATTCTTCTTGAAGTTTGTACTGTAAAGATATACGGTGCTTCTTCTTTTCGAATACGAAGCTCATTAGCGTCTGTATCAAAATAAACGAAACGAATATATTCCCTCTGCTCGCTGTTTGAGAGCTTGTCCACTCTGCTTACAATATCACAGCCTGTACCACCAAGACCGATTATCAGTGTCGGCGGCAGCTTATTCTTTCTTATATTTTCTGCCATAACAAATAACCTCCAAAATCCTGTTCTCTTATTTAGCTGATAATTTTGTTACTGCTACACCAAACTCATATGTTATCGACATCTGGTGCAGATTTACTTTTGTCGAAGAATTGCACGACTTATTCTGTATCAATATGCCTTTACTCTTGCATATTTCTTTTGCATTTTTGAGTGTGACCCACGAACCTTCCCTTGCCTTTACCTCAAGAGTGATAACGGGGTCGGTTCCCGATGTTCTGGCACTGCTTCTGACAGCCATAAACGGAATCAAAACAGATATTTTTGCTTTTGCGTTCTTGTACCAGTAGATTCTTTTTTTGTTGTTCGCCATACCATATGTATAAACACTGTGATGCGGCAGATATTTTTTGATTATCGGGGCGTATCCGAAGAACAAAAACAGTATTATTGCAAGCGGTATTAATATCGGAAGCCAGTCGTGGAGCTTTTCGCTGAATGTACGAACATCGTCTATTTTCAAAATACCGTCTGCGTTTCCGTTTGACCTCTGCCCTTCACTGTCAATAACGGCATCAACCATAAAATGCTTTTCTCCATGCAATTCTTTAGGAGAAACCGACTTATCCTTATACTCGTCGGCAAAACTGAAACTCAGTGTAGCGGTTGTCGGCTTACCATCAGTGTACGGATCAGGTACGATTTCAGCCTTAAAAATGGGGTCATCCATCTTCACCGACAGCACAAGTGCATTGTATTGCTCACGTGTCAAATTTTGACCGTTCCAGTCTATCGTTACTTTGCTTTCAATATGCTGTGAAGCAAAATTCTTGTTATCACATACACCGCTCTGCTCTGAAATAGTAACTCCGAGAGGAACCGATGTTATATCATCGTAAATGTTTATGTTTGCTTCAACTGTGCCGGCATCTGTAATTCTGTGGTCATTTGAGGCATATACTGCTATATCAAAAACTATATCTCCGCTTGCAGTTTCGTCCCTGCTTCCGTTATGATACTGCGGATGCAGAATTAATGTGCTGTCGTTGTTCTTTGCCACTGCGAAATCAAGTTTATCAGCTCCGCATTTCACAGTAAAGCGTTCCCATTCATCCGTAGGTATCGGCATTCCGCCTCGTGTAACTTTAACAAGAATACCATCGTTTTCCTTTTCAAGGGTACTTAAACGATAATTCTGCTGCAAATATTCAAGCTCTACATCAAGCTCGGTTATAGTAAAATCCTCAACAACATATTTCAGTGACACAGTACTTGAACCGAAATTAAGATATTCTGCAAGTACATTCAGCGTAGTTTCTCCAACTGCCAAATCTACTCTATCCGAGGCAAGGTTGCGAACAACCCCGTCAACATTACAGGTAAGAGTATAATCAACATCAAACAGATTTTGATCCAGCTTTTCACCATGCTTCGGATGTCCCTCAGGATATGTAAGCCAATAACGCAGCGAATATGAGCCTACCGGAATGTATTCATCAAGAACACTGTTTTCTTTGCCATCTAAAAGTTCAAGGAACACATCAAGGCAGGGCTTATAGTACACAACGTATTCGTCAGCTGAAATTGAAAAGTTATAAGTACCTTCATCTATGAAATTTCCACTTGTCGGTGTGAAAGTCGCAATAGAAGCATTCAACGTATCCACATTGATACTGTTTAAATATGCGTGATTGATCGTTGCCTTATCCTTGTCCGCAGCTGTCATAGAAACCGACGAAAGTGTTTTCTTTGTTCCGTCAATATCTCCGATAGAAACATTAGAACCTTGTGCAAAAACAATTATCTCACTTGTCGGAACATCAAGCACCAAATTTCCTGATTTTGCTGTTGTCAGTGAAGGTCGTTGGAATATTCTTTGGCAAATCTGGGTAACTCGTGATAGAATACCGGTGTTTCCTGATGATACCTGTCCATCTGCTTTATAGACATATATACCTTTACCTATGTTTTCGGCAGGTACCAATGCGTTACCAATCGCAAGATAAACTATCTTTATATTATTGTCGGAGCAGTCTGAAATAAGTCTGTCAATATCCTCGGACTTTTCATTATTATTGAAAGAATCTCCGTCGGTGATGACCATGAGCCATTTTTCATCATATCCGCTTGCCCACTTCAAATCACTATATGCTTTTTCATATAATAATACTTGAAAGTATTTTTATTCTATTTATTTTTTATCTCAAACATCCGTATATTATAT
>CAYTLG010000073.1:0-9593 GCA_964438725.1 uncultured Ruminococcus sp.
GCCTGAGACAGTTCCAGAAACCGAACCTGAAACACAGCCTGAATCGGAATCCGAAACTGAGCCTGAAACCGACGATTATGAAATCGAGATAGGCGTTGATACGGATGATGAGCCTGAAGAATCAGAATCGGAGACTGAAGAAGAAACAGAGACTGAGACGGAAACTGAAACAAAATGGGTAAAGCCGTAAGCAGAAAGGATGATGGATAATGAAAAAATCAATACCTCAGCTGTTTAAGGACGGCATAATCACAAACAATCCGACGTTTGTACAGCTGCTTGGAATGTGTCCTACACTTGCAACTACTACATCTGTGGTAAATGCGTTGGGTATGGGCGTATCCGTTATAGTTGTGCTTGCGTTCTCGAACCTTTTTATATCACTTCTGCGTAAGATAATCCCAAAAGAGGTTCGTATAGCTTCATATATTGTAATAATTTCAGGATTCGTCACTGCGGTTGAGCTTATTATTAAGGCATATTTTCCCGCAATTGACGCCTCCCTTGGATTATTCATTCCGCTTATCGTTGTAAACTGTATCATCCTTGCACGTGCGGAAGCATTCGCCTCGAAAAATGGCCCCGTTGAATCATTCTTTGACGGTGTTGCAACAGGTATCGGCTTCACGCTCGCACTTTGCTGTATCGCATTTGTACGTGAGCTTCTCGGAACGGGTATGCTCTTCGCTTCAAGTGACGGAACAGGTGGTGTACAGATATTCGGAGATTGGTTCTCACCTGCAACGATATTCCTTATGCCTACGGGAGCGTTCCTGACACTTGGATTCATTATTGCACTCGTTCAGAAAATCAGAAACAGTCTTGAAGAACGCAGCCGTTGCAAAATGCTTGAAAATGATGCTATTGCAAACGGATACCATCAGACAATAATGAAAGACCCTGAAACAGGAAAGCTCATTCGCAGAAACAATATTAAAGAGGAGGACGTAAAATGAATATCCTTATGATAATGTTCACAGCGATACTGACTGAAAACTTTATCTTTTCAAGATTCTATGGCTGCTGTCCGTTCCTCGGTGTTTCCGATAAGCCCTCAACAGCACTTGGAATGGGTATGGCGGTAACATTCGTTATGACTCTTTCCTCTGCGGCAACCTGGGCAGTATATCACTTCCTGCTTGAGCCGTTCGGGCTTGAATACCTCAAGACCATAGCATTTATTCTCGTTATAGCGGCACTTGTACAGTTTATTGAGATGTTCCTTAAAAAGAATATTCCGTCACTGTATTCCGCACTTGGTATTTATCTTCCTCTTATTACTACAAACTGTGCCGTACTCGGCTCAGCTCTCGTTAATATCGAAAAGGGATATAACTTCGTTGAAAGCGTAGTATTCGGATTCTCTGCGGCACTCGGCTTTACAATGGCGATAGTAGTGTTCGCAGGAGTAAGAGAGAGACTTAATTTTGCCGATCCTCCGAAAGCCTTCCGTGGTTTTCCGCTGCTTCTTGTATCAGCAGGACTTGTTGCTATGGCTTTCTCCGGTTTTTCGGGAATGAAATTTTAAGGAGGGTTGAATTGTGAGGATAATACTTCCCGTACTTATATTTATTGGACTTGGTATTCTCATGGGGGCACTCCTGGCTCTTGCTTCAAAGCTGTTTGCCGTACAAAAGGATGAGAAATCCGAAGCAATAAAAGAATGTCTGCCCGGTGCAAACTGCGGTGGATGCGGTTTTTCAGGCTGTGAAGCATATGCGGCTGCCGTAGCCTCGGGTAATGCTCCCGTGAATAAATGTGCTGTCGGTGGTTCTGAAACTTCCGTGAAAATTGCTGAGATTATGGGTGTTGAAGCGGGAGAACAGAAACGTATGAGAGCTCAGGTAATGTGCTCAGGTACAGGAGAATATGCACGTAAAAAGTACATATACGAGGGTATAGATGACTGTGTGGCTGCTGCAAAAATAGGTGGCGGTGACAAGCTCTGCAAAAACGGATGTATAGGTCTCGGAACCTGCGTAAAAGCCTGTCCGTTTGATGCAATCGTAGTAGAGAACGGTGTAGCAGTCGTTGACTATTCAAAATGTCGTGGCTGTGGCGTGTGCGTCTCTGCTTGTCCTAAGGGTATAATCAAGCTTATCCCGTTTGATTCAAAGCACTGGGTTGGCTGTATGTCGGTAGATGACGGCAAAAATACAAGACTTGTGTGCGATGTTGGTTGTATCTCGTGCAAAATATGTCAGAAGAACTGTCCGTCAGGTGCTATAAACGTGGATAATTTTGTAGCGTCAATAGACTACGATAAATGTACAGGCTGTGATATATGTACCGATAAATGTCCACGTCATATAATCTGGTCGGGTGAAGTTCAGGGCGAGCTTGGACTGGTCATTAAACGTATAAGTAAAAACTGATTTCAGTTATAAGGAATAAACGATTTTGAATAGTCAAAATGCACACTTGTTGAGAATGACGATTGTGCAAATGGACGAAATGATGAATTCGGTTAAAAATGTAGCTGATATCGCTTGAAAAATAGCAAAGAATAGTATATCATAGGTATAATGAATCATTGTGTTCATTCATTTTTACTAAAGAACTTAATTATCGGAGGATAAATAAATGACAAACGCATCAGATATCGTAAGAGTCGGTATAATCGGTTGCGGTGGTATTGCTAACGGTAAGCATATGCCCGCACTTAAGAAGGTTCCCGGCGTTGAAATGGTAGCTTTCTGTGACCTTATCGAAGAAAGAGCTCTCAAGGCAAGAGCAACATACGGTTCTATGGACGCAGCTGTTTATACAGACTATAAGAAGCTCCTTGAGGATAAGACAATTGACGTAGTTCACGTTCTTACTCCTAACCGTGCTCACTCCTTCATCACTGTTGACGCTCTCGAAGCAGGCAAGCACGTAATGTGCGAAAAGCCTATGGCTATCAACTCTGAAGAAGCTCAGAAGATGCTCGATGCTGCTAACAGAACAGGTAAGCTCCTTACCATCGGTTACCAGACAAGACAGACCGCTCAGGCTCAGTACCTCAAGGCTGAATCTGAAATGGGTACATTCGGTGATATCTACTTCGCAAGAGCTTGTGCTGTAAGAAGACGTGCTGTTCCTACATGGGGCGTGTTCCTCAATGAGTATGAACAGGGCGGCGGTCCCCTCATCGATATCGGTACTCATGCTCTCGACGTAACACTCTGGATCATGAACAACTACAAGCCTAAGTACTGTGTTGGTACAACATACCATGCTCACAACCACGATACAGAGCAGGGTAACGACTGGGGCAACTGGGATCCCGAAAAGTTCACTGTTGAAAGCTCCGCATTCGGTTTCATCGTAATGGAAAACGGTGCTACAATCTCTCTCGATGCTTCTTGGGCTCTCAACACTCTCGAAGCTCGTGAAGCTTGCTGCATGGTTTGCGGTACAAAGGCCGGTGGTGATATGTTCAACGGTGGTGTTCACATCAACGGTATCCACCAGAACAGACAGTACACATTCACACCTTCCTTCTCCGCAGGTGGAGCTGCTTTCTATGAAGGCGTTTCCGATAACGACCCCGCAGCTAAGGAAGCATACCAGTGGATCCAGACTGTTCGTGGCGAAAGAGAAAAGCCCACAGTTCTTCCTGAACAGGCTATCGTTGTTACAAAGATTCTCGAAGGTATCTACACATCTGCTAAGACCGGCGAAATCTACAAGTTCTAATTCAATAATAATTAAGGCGGAAGCTATGACGGCTTCTGCCTTTTTTGATTAAAATGGTAAAAATATTAATCATATTGGTCAAAATGCTAAAACCAGATATAGTAAGTTTGTGAAGAAAGTTAATTGAAATTTTCGTAAAATCCTAGTATAATAAGGCGTATTAAAAATTCTACTGAGGTGTAATAAATGATTAAAAGTTTTACCAAAAGAAGCCTTGTTTTGATTCTTGCGGCAATTATGACAGCTACTTCTCTTGTTTCTTGTTCCGATAACGGAAGTGGAGATGCAAAGGATACAACTTCCACAAAAGATACTTCTGCTGTTGCTGAATCTTCGGATGAATCCGATACAGAAACTGAAGAAGCAGGTGAAACACTTGATATTCCTTTCTCAAACTACGATGGATATACATTCACCGCTCTTACAGGTGATAATGTAACATACAACTGGCGTGAACTTACAGTTGAAGAAATCACCGGTGAATCCATCAATGACGCTTTCTACAACCGTAACCTTGCTGTTGAAGATATGCTCAACGTAAAGATTAATTCCGTAGTAAACGCTTCCAGTGGTAACGCTACTGCATTCAAAAACTCCGTTGACTCAGGTGACGGTGCATATGACGTTGCATTCATGACATTCTATGATGCATCACACACTGCAACAGGCGGATACTGTATTGACGTAAACACAATTCCCAATATTGACCTCGAAAAGTCATGGTGGAACAGAGACTCTATCGAACAGATAAAGGTTCTAGGTTCTAACTATATGGTTGCATCCGACATCACTATCGGTGACAAGGACGTTATGTGGGTTCTTTATTTCGATAAGCAGTACTTTGATGACCTCAACCTTGAAGATCCCTATGCACTCGTTGCTGAGGGTAAGTGGACCTTTGATAAGTTCTACGATATGATAAAGCAGGGTCTTTTAGACCTCGACGGTAACGGGACCTACGATATGAACGACCGTTACGGACTTCTCACACACAGCGAAAACTATGCAGGTATGTGGATGAGTGCAGGTGAATCTCTCATCACACTTGACAAGGATTATATGCCTCAGATTACATGGGGAGGCGAAAGATTCTACTCAGTGTGGGATAAAATCTCTCAGATAATGGGTGACCCTGCTGTATATGGAAACAATATTGACTTTATCTCCGCCGGTCTCCGTGAAGGTAAGGCTCTCTTTGCTACTGAAGTTGTTGCATTTATCAGAGCTTATCGTGAAAACGAACGTGAATTCGGTATCCTTCCCATGCCTAAGTTTGACGAAACTCAGGAAAGATACTATACATATGTTGCTGTTAACTCCGACCTTATGGTTGTAAGTAAGTCTCTCCGTGACGCTGCTTGCACAGGTGAAATCCTTGAAGCACTTGCAGCTAAGGGTAAGGAAATGATTATGCCCGAATACTACGATGTATCCCTCAAGAGTAAGGGCTCCAGAGACTACGAAAGCTCACAGTCACTTGACATCATCTTCACAAACCGTATGTATGACCTCGGTGTTGTATTCGGATGGGGCGGTGTAACAAGTGCCCTCAACTCTCCCGACGTTAACATTGCTTCTCTCTACAAGAAGTACGAAAACGTAACAAAGAAGAACATGGAAAAGTCCATCGAAAAAATGATGGGTAACTGAGAACTGCGAATTGCAAACTAAGCGAATTAATTAAAAATTATCGCTTCGTACTTGTCATTTAGGTTATGTTGTGGTATAATTGTGGTAAATAAAATATCCACGAAAGGAAACTACACATGAAACTTTGTGTTCTTGCTAATTTATACGGCTCTAAGCCACTTGATGAAGCTCTTTCTATCCTCAAGGGTCACGGAGTTGAAGCTGTCGAGATCGGTTGCGGCGGCTATCCCGGAAAGGATCACGCTGATCCCGATGTTCTCCTCAATGACGATAAGGCTTTTGAAGAATGGATTAACACCTTCAAGAAGTACGATATCGAAATTGCAGCTCTTTCTGCTCACGGTAACCCTGTTCATCCCGATAAGGCTACTGCTGAAATGTACGACCGTGATCTCAGAAACGCTATCCTTCTTGCTGAAAAGGCAGGCGTTGATACAGTTGTAACATTCTCTGGTTGTCCCGGTGACCATCCCGGTGCAAAGTATCCGAACTGGGTAACTTGCCCGTGGCCTGAAGATTTCCTCGCTGTTCTTGATTATCAGTGGAATGAAGTTCTCATCCCCTACTGGAAGGATCTCGCTAAGTTCGCTGAGGAACATAATGTTCACAGAATCGCACTCGAACTTCATCCCGGCTTCTGCTGCTACAACACTGAGACACTTCTCAAGCTGAGAACTGCTGTCGGCAATGTTATCGGTGCAAACTTCGACCCCTCTCACCTCGTATGGCAGGGAATGGAACCCGCAGCTGCTATCCGTATGCTCAGCGATGCTATTTACCACGTTCACGCAAAGGATACCAAGATAGACCCCATCAATACCGCTCGCATCGGTGTTCTTGATACAAAGCACTATGGTGATGAAATCAACCGTGCGTGGGTATTCAGAGCTCTCGGTTACGGTCACGATGTAGCATGGTGGAAGGATCTCATCAGCAACCTCAGACTTGTTGGTTACGACAGAGCTATTTCCATCGAGCATGAGGACAGCCTTATGTCCATCGATGAAGGTCTTACAAAGGCTGTTGGTGTACTCAAGGAATCCATTATGCACGATCCCAAGCCGACAACTATGTCATGGGCGTGAGTCTTTTATAAGAACTAAATAAAATGAGAGTTCGACTTTAGACAGATTTGTCATAGTCGGACTCTTTCTTTTCTTAGTTTTGTTGATATTCTTGAATGTGTGTGTTATAATTGCTTCAACATAATGCTACGGAGGCAGTACATGAAAAATATTTTATTCATCGGAAACAGCTTTACTTTTTTCAGTGAGCTACCGGAGATGACATCTGCTCTTGCAAATAAAGCAGGGGATGAGGTACACATTGAATCAGTTACGTTTGGCGGAGCATATCTTCACGAATTTGCAGATCCAGCTCACAATTATCACAAAAAGCTGGCAGAGGTATATCCTAACAAAAAATGGGACTACATAATTTTACAGGATCAGAGCCGTAATCCCGCTGAAAATACGGAAGATTGCGTAAATGCGGTAAAGTCACTTTATGAAATGATGAAGGACTGCGGTGCGAAATTCCTTATGTACAGCACATGGGCATACAAGGACGGAAGCACAACACTTGAAAGCACCGGAATGACATATACCGAAATGCTTACAAAACTGACTGACGGATACAAAAAAGCTGCTGAGGCTATCGGTGCAGCTTGTGTTCACGTAGGTCAGGCATTTGCACGCTCAACAGCGGAACATCCCGAAATCGACCTGTATGACAGAAACGACTTCTATCATCCGCACATTACGGGAACATACCTTGCATCATGTCTGTTCTATCAGGCAATTACAGGTAAACCTGCGACAAACCTTGACGGTATTGAGAAGATAGATTCGGAAACAGCAGAAAAACTTCGCACTACAGCAGTAGAATTTGACTGAATAAAAACAGTCCGAGATACACGAAAATCAACGTGCAGTCTCAGACTGTTTTTATTTTATCTGACCGAATCCGCAGACAAGCTGCCCAGATACTGTTTCGACAAGTGCAAATGAACGGTGGAATCCGACTCCGCATGAACCGGGATTTATGATTCTCATTGAGCCTTTCAGGGAACCGTCGAGCTGTAAATCCTCCGCACGATGTGTATGACCAAAGAAAAGACAATCAACTTCACGGTCTATTGCATGATCAACGGCATCCTGATATGTGTATTTAACATCGTACTTGTGACCGTGCATCAGCATGAATTTCCATGCACCTATAGTCACGATTTTTTCGTAACACGTGTCGGTAAGCTCCTCTTTAACATCGCTTGGAGCATCACAGTTTCCGAGAACGCATTCAAACTTGAGATTGGTGAACGTGTGTGTAAGTGAGATAACATCACGTATTCCGTCTCCGAGAAAGAATACACAGTCAAGACCACCTGCTTTGAGATGTGAGTCTATGATTTTTCGCATACATTCGACGTTGCCGTGAGAATCGGAAAATACAAGGAATTTCATTTTGTGTCCTTTCATTCATTGAGAATGTCAATTTGTTTCTATGAGGAATATACTGAGTTCAGAATCAAAATAATCGGGGGATAAGATATGCTTAACAGAGCTGTGATTGATAAAATGCTTTCGATGACGGATGATAAGCTGATAATGATGCTGAAACTTGTTATGGGTGGTGCGGGAGTTGAGATGGGTGATAAGCGTATTGATGAAAAATCAATAAAGAAGATACGTGCTATCCTGACGGAAATAAGCGATGATGATATAAGTAGGATAACATACCTTATGAGTGTATACAAAGGAGCTTGAATATGGATAACGATATTTCAGGAATGATATCAAAAATAATCAGCGACCCAAACTTTGCGGATATGGTAAAGGAGATTCGCAGAGGGGATGAAAGCTGTGAGGAATTGCAGAAAGAAATGCTTGAAAAACTGCCCGATGTACTCTCGATGGTGTCTCCAATGCTCGGTGGAACAAACACAAGTGAGAAAAAATCTGAAAAAATCGAAACAGAAGTGAAAGCTACGCCACAGAAATACGATAAAGCACGTGCGGAGAAGCTGATGGGGGCATTGAAGCCGTATCTGAAGCCTGAAAGACGACAGATAATTGACAGATGTATGTCAGTTATGCAGCTTAGTGATGTTGTCGGGGCATTCGGTGGACTTGACGGACTTCTCGGAATGATCGATGGAAAAAGTGAAAGGGGATGAGCGTTATTTATACGAGAGACCGCCGTAAGAATAACTATACACCGCCTCCGGGTTATGTCGGAAATGCGTTCCCAATATACGATGGAGCAACAGTGCGATACAGGGCAAGTTCCGATAAAAGTGACGATATCCCAGTCGAAGCTGAGAAAAGCCTCGCTGAGATACCTAAAGATAGCGTTGAAGAACTGCCAGATGAAATCGAAAATAAAGAAGAAGCTAAACCTAAGAATGATGGCATTCAGATAAACGAAAATCTGAGATACCTTGCACACAGTATTAGTGAGAAAATAGGACGAGAAGAGCTAATCATACTGCTTGTAATGCTTCTTGTGGTGAGTGACGGTATGTGCGTGGAGGTACTTATACTGGCACTTGTACTTCTTGCGGTATGATTTAGTCGATACCGTAGATTGATACAGCTTCTGTAAATACTGTCGATATTATTCCGTATGGGTCATCATACTTAAACTGAACATTGTCGTTTACGGATCGTGTCGCTTTGATACTTATTTTCAGTGTTTTGTCAACGAAACGTATGGATGGTTCATATCCAAGTGCAGTGGTTATGTTGCTCAGTGCAGCTGCAGAAAAACGCAGCTCGGAGTATCGTTTGGCAATGTCAAGAAAACTACCGCAGTCGGTTATAAATCTGTCTGCTGATTCGCACGTCATACTTAAAACAACTCCATCACGGTGACAGTCGAGATTGAGTGATACCTTTCTGTCGGTTGATAGATACGATAGAATATGCACTCCTGCTGTTATAACATGGACGAGAGATACAGGATTTATCGGATAGTAAGCTGTTGTGTCGGAGCTGTAAATCTCGTCCACAGATATTTTTACTCCGCAGAACATCAATGGATCCATGATGCTGTTTATAATAATTCCGATAAACTTAGATATATCGCATTCTTTTACGTTTTGTGTAGGGGATAAAAGCTCATCAAAAAGATTAGGAGCCATTGCATAGCAGGTCAGTGTTTCAGGAGTTACGAGTGTGCTGTTTGCGGAAGAATTTGAATGATCAAGAGCAAGCATTATTTCGTAAATCATTCGTCCCGTCATTGTCATGTAAAGCTCATTG
>CAYTLG010000074.1:0-4404 GCA_964438725.1 uncultured Ruminococcus sp.
GCATATGCACGTGTGAGGCAGGGCTTCCTACGAGTTTATTATCGGTTTCTTCGTCATAGAAATTGAAGAGCGGAACCTGTTTTGCATCAAGCCCGGTACGATATCCCATCTGTTCTATGCCCGCAACTATTCCCTCACCCGATGTCATAAGGCTATGTTCATACCCCATAGAGTACATTCTTGTCTGGTCTCTCCAGAACGTATTGGGAGCATACATATTTACACCATCGAGGTTGCTTATTTTTCTCCAGCTGATTTTTTCGTAAGCCTGGGCACTTCCGCCTGCGTGAATATATATTGCATCATGGTTTGCGATAAAGTCAACGAAATAGTCACGTGAAGAACGGATAGAACCGACAGTTCCAAGGTTTTCATAATCGGAAACAAGCATCATAATTCTTGTGATACCACCCTCAGCCGCACATTCGTAGTAAATGTCACCCTGAGTAATTCCCTCCTGAGGAAGGCTGTTTTTGATATTGTTTACCATTATCGCAACGGGACGTTTATCACGAAGCTCTTTTGTCGTAGTCTTACCGTTGAGGTAGTTGAAAATACGTGCTTCTTCCTCCGGTTCTGCCTCTGTTTCAGGTTCAGTTTCGGGTTCGGCTACGGTTTCAACATCAGGGTCATCGGAATAGCCTATAATAATGGAATCAGGGTCGTCGAGCTTTTCCGCTGAATCAGGGAGAGTTATTTCAGTCTCGGTCTCCGTTTCAGTCTCGGTTTCTGTTTCGGTTTCAGTCTCGGTTTTCGATTCAGGCATGGAAAGCGGTGGGTCTATCTCTGTTTCGGGAGGTAATGTTTCATCATCAACGGGCTTTGTACAAGCAGTAAAGGAAGTTGCAAGAAGCATTGCGGCAAGGAATACCGTAAGAGCTTTTTTTACCTTATTTTGGAGATTATTCAAATCAAAAGTCATCCCTTTCAATGTTTTGTTCTCGTGAGAAAAGCCGTGACTCCTCGAATATACGTAAAGTATATAGGAGACTGCCACGGCTTTACATCAAATTCAGGAAGCGGCGGAGTTCAGCGTAAACGCAATAGTTACGCACAATACGATAATGGCAACGCACACGGCAAGCACAACGGAGCAGACAACAACACGCTTCCTATCTCCATCTTTAGCCGATTTCACGATAGTACCAATCATCCACGGTACGATAAATGCCGCTATGAGCGAAAGATACTGTAATATTTCAAGCATATCCTACGCTTATTAAAGCTCGCAGTTGCCAACTGTTCTAGGGAAAGGAATTACGTCACGGATGTTTGAAACACCTGTGAGGTACATTACGCATCTTTCAAAGCCAAGACCAAAGCCTGCGTGTCTTGCGGAGCCGTATTTTCTGAGGTCAAGATAGAATCCGTAATCTTCCTTGTTGAGTCCAAGCTCATCCATACGGTTTTCGAGAAGCTCAAGGTTATCCTCTCTCTGGCTACCGCCGATAATTTCGCCGATACCGGGCACAAGGCAGTCCATAGCTGCTACTGTCTTACCATCCTCGTTCAGCTTCATGTAGAAGGATTTGATTTCCTTCGGGTAATCTGTTACGAATACGGGATGCTTGAACACTTCCTCTGTAAGGAATCTTTCGTGTTCGGTCTGGATATCTGCACCCCAGTATACCTTATAGTCGAATCTGTCGTTGTGTTCTTCAAGAATCTTGATAGCATCGGTATATGTGATACGTCCGAAGTCGCTAGAAGCAACGTGTTCAAGTCTCTCGATAAGTCCCTTGTCAACAAACTGGTTGAAGAACTTCATTTCTTCGGGAGCGTTTTCCATTACATAACGGATTATATACTTGAGCATATCCTCAGCAAGACACATATCGTCCTTAAGGTCTGCGAAAGCTATTTCAGGCTCGATCATCCAGAACTCTGCTGCGTGACGTGTGGTATTTGAGTTTTCAGCACGGAATGTAGGTCCGAAGGTATAGATGTTCTTGAATGCCATAGCATATGTTTCGCCGTTGAGCTGACCGGATACTGTAAGGTTTGCACTCTTGCCGAAGAAGTCCTCGGAGAAATCAATACGACCGTCCTCAGTCTTGGGAACATTGTTCATGTCAAGAGTAGTTACACGGAACATCTCACCTGCACCCTCACAGTCGGAGGATGTGATAAGCGGAGTATGAACGTATACAAAGTTTCTTTCCTGGAAGAACTTATGAATAGCGTATGCGGCGAGAGAACGAACTCTGAATACAGCCTGGAAAAGGTTAGTTCTCGGTCTGAGGTGGGAGATTGTTCTGAGGTATTCAATAGAGTGACGCTTCTTCTGGAGAGGATAATCAGGAGTTGACGCACCCTCAAGAGCTACTTCAGTCGCATGAATTTCAAACGGCTGCTGAGCATCTGGAGTTTCTATAATTTTACCTGTAATAACGAGAGCCGCACCTACATTATATTTTGAAATCTCCGCAAAATTCGGGAGAGTGTCATCATAAACGACCTGAACAGGTTCAAAGAAAGTACCATCGGACATAGTAATGAAGCCGAAGGTCTTGGATGCACGGATACTTCTGACCCAACCGCCTACTGTAACGGCATCGTGGTCTACGGTATCACGTTCACGATAGAGCTGACGAAATGAAGTGAGTTCCATAATACAAAATTCCTTTGTTTTTATTTACTACTTTATTATTATAGCACATTTTGGGATGAGAATGCAATATTATATATCAAAAAACCTGCGAAAATTCCCTTATAATAAAGAAAAAACGGAACTGTATTTCAAGTTCCGTTTTTATTTTATATGTGATTATTCAGCTGCCATTTCTTCAAACTTTTCGTCGAGCTTCTCAATGGTCTTCTTAGCGAGCTTTTCGTACTTCTTGTATGTGGAAGCGAAGTCGCTCTTGCCCTGACGGAAGAGGTCCATAAGTCTTTCGTTGTAGCTACCGAGAGCGTAGTACCAACCAAGGTCGTATGTTCTGGTAGAGAGGATGAGGTCGAGCATTTCCTGTGTATCCTGGTCACGTGCAACCTTATCCTTGAGAGTTACATCGTAGTATGCGGGTGTTACTGTATCTAAAGATTCAGCAGCAAGTGCTTCTACGATGATACCTGTTGCTCTTACATCCTTCTGAACCTTGGGAAGGCAGAGGAATACACTGTGCCATGAACCAACAGTATTGTAGTATCTGTTCTGAGCTTCATCGTACTTATAGTAAGGAAGTACACCGAAGTCAGCGTCCATCTCACGGTACTTAGGAATTACCTGGAGGAGCTGCTGGAGGAAGAGTGCCTGGTTGTTCTGGAACATTTCAACAATGAGCTTGTCACCGAGTTCCTTTCTCTGGTAAGCGTAAGAAATCTTAGTATCGTTAGCGAACTTGAAGTACTTTTCAAGAACGGAAACTGTCTTGTCGTTGTAGAGGGACATCTTGAGACCGCCGTCAACTACGCTGGCACACTTTTCGCCTGTACCGTTAACAACACCCATGATGGAGTCGTCCCAGATAAGAACGCCGTAACGGTCCTTGTCGTCATATACGCCGTTACCGTCAAGGTCCTGAGCTACGTTTGTTACGAGCTTTGCAAAGTTATCAATAGTCCATGTGCCTTCTCTTACCATCTCATAGGGGTTTTCTGCAAGCTGAAGGTCGGTAGCCATGTTCTTGTTGTAGAGAATACAATATGTAGCTTCGTTGTCAGAGGTTGAAATATCACCTGTGGTGTAGAAGAGCATATCGTGAACGAGAAGGTCCTGGTTAGCCATCTGATCCCACCAAGGCTTTTCAAGGTCAATGTATTCTATATCCTTGAGGTCAAGAAGAATGTTATCAGCTGCGAGGTTACAGGTAGAATAACCTGCGAGCATGGTAAGGTCATATGCATAGTCTGCGGTTGTAACGGACTGCTTGATATGGCTTGTACCTTCAGTATCACCGGCGGTTGTAGAGGGGAAGGTATTGATTTTAATATCAAACTTCTGCTCTACGTTGATGTTTCTTGTGTAGCGTGCGTCATTGATAGGCTCACCGGTGTATTCTTCAGCTGTGAAGTCGTCCTTTACAGTACCGTATTCGTCGTTGGAAGACATATAAATGTTGAAGTCCATACCGCCGAAGGTTTCATCAGGAAGGTTAGGAAGGATCTTTTCAGTCTCCGATCCCGTGTCAGATTCTCCTCCTGTTGTTTCTGAAGTTCCAGTGGTCTCCTTGGACGTTGTTCCATTGTCCGAATTTTCCTTATTTTCGGAACATGAAGCGAAAGTCGGAAGAAGTGCCGCAACAATGAGAGTCAATGCAATAATTCTCTTCTTGTTCATTATCTTTTTCCTTTCTGAATCATAAAGTCAATAAGCATAACATAACATTATACGCTTATATTAACATGTTAATAGTATATCCAGTGTATTCTTCAGCTGTGAAGTCGTCCTTTACAGTACCGTAT
>CAYTLG010000074.1:4414-9567 GCA_964438725.1 uncultured Ruminococcus sp.
TGTTAACATGTTAATAGTATATCCCAAACAAAAGCTAATGTCAATGGCTTTTTTACCAAAAAATCAAAAAACTTTTTATGCAATTTAACTCATATTATTTAGTCGATTTTTTATATTTCTATCCTCGAAAAAACATTTAATCAACTACTTACCCCAAAGATAACGAAATTTACAACAAAAAATTCGTCATAATGCCAAACAGCAAAATAGACAAAACATCTTGCCTTTCGCCAAAAAAGATAGTATAATTGAATTTGCACGATTTTTGCATCTGTGCTGACGTTTCCGAATTGTGCAAAGGCATTCGGAATTCCCAAAACATCAAGTTGCCCAATAAAATATACCCGTCAGACGGTCAGTATCTCACGGGTAAAGCATAAAAGGCGATACAAAAATTTAATATTGGTGTTCACATTCGGCAGTTTTACGTGATTATGTCCAAAGTAAGACCGAGGCTTATCTTACATAGATATGTCTGAGAGATCACAGCTGCAGTCGATTGTATGGCGATTTGTTCGCTTTCGATTTGTAACACACTCTTTGCGGGGGTTGTGATCAGCCGAAATGTGGGTTCGCGCAGAGCTGTAATACGGCTTACGTGGTCTTTTGCCGCAAAGGGGGATGCAAAAAAATGAAAAAAAATATTATTGAACTTAAAAACATTTCAGTCAAATTTGAAGACGACGTTATTCTCGACGACCTCAGCCTGTCCATTGGTGACGGTGAGTTTGTTACGCTTCTCGGTTCATCGGGATGCGGTAAAACCACCACGCTGAGAATCATTGCAGGATTTCTGGAGCCTGATTCGGGGGAAGTGTTTTTTGATTCCAAAAACATGAGTGGTGTTCCTTCATACAAGCGTGAGGTCAACACCATTTTTCAGCGATACGCTCTTTTCCCGAACTACAACGTATTTGAAAACATCGCATACGGTCTCAGAGTCCGCCACGTCCCTGAGGCTGAGATAAAAAAGAAGGTTTCCGAAATGCTGACTCTCGTAAACCTTGAAGGCTTTGAAAAGAGACACATCTCTAAGCTTTCAGGCGGTCAGCAGCAGAGAGTTGCTATCGCACGTGCTCTCGTTCTCCAGCCGAAAGTTCTCCTTCTTGACGAGCCTCTCGCCGCTCTTGACCTGAAGCTCAGAAAGGATATGCAGAACGAGCTTAAAAACATCCAGAAAGCTCTCGGTATTACGTTTATTTTCGTAACGCACGACCAGGAAGAAGCCCTCTCGATGTCCGACACTGTCGTTGTTATGAACGAGGGTAAGGTACAGCAGATAGGTTCGCCTATCGACATTTATAATGAGCCTGAAAATGCATTTGTCGCTGACTTTATCGGTGAATCAAACATTCTCGACGGAACTATGCGTGCGGATTACCGTGCGTTCTTCTCCGGTCGTGAATTCAAGTGTCTTGACTCAGGTTTCGGTGTAAATGAGCCTGTCGATATCGTTGTACGTCCCGAAGACGTTGATATCGTTAAAAAGGGCGAAGGTATGCTTGATGGTATCGTAACATCAGTTACATTCAGAGGTGTCCATTTTGAAATAATCGTTGATATCGGCGGTTTCAAGTGGATGATACAGACTACCGACGAACACAAAGAAGGCGATGAGGTCGGACTTTTCATTGAGCCTGATGCTATTCATGTTATGAAGAAGTCGAAGTATTCAGGTCAGTTCGGTGACTACAGCTCGTATTCCGATGAACTTGAAACTCTGAATCAGCTGCCGGAGGAAGAGGATGATGAATAAACTCTTTTCCGTCATAGTTTCGGGAGGCGTGCTATGAAAAAAAGATCTCTCCCACAACGTTTGCTCGGTGCTCCGTATATAGTATGGGCTGCTCTTTTCATAATAGTTCCGCTCATTATTGTTGTATACTATTCTTTCACCGACGCAAACGGTAATTTCACTTTAGAAAACATCAAGGGTCTTGCGGGCTACAAGGATATATTCCTTATCTCTATCGAATATTCTCTCATAGCCACAATAATAACCCTGCTTATATCATATCCTTTCGCTTACATAATGAGCCGCAAACGTGAACATACTCAGCGTATCATGATGATGCTCGTTATGCTCCCGATGTGGATGAACCTTCTTATACGTACCTACTCATGGATGAACATCCTTGAAAAAAACGGTATCATAAACAATTTACTCGGTATGTTCGGAATTGAACCGCTGAAAATGATAGGTACTCCCGGAGCTGTTATATTCGGTATGGTATACAACTACATCCCGTATATGATACTCCCCATCTACTCCGTAATGGCAAAGATAGAGCCAAGCCTTCTCGAAGCCGCAGAGGACCTCGGTTCAAACGGATTTTCAAAGCTCCGCAGAATAATTCTTCCTCTTTCGATGCCCGGAGTTGTTTCAGGCTTCACTATGGTATTTGTTCCCTCCGTCAGCACCTTCTATATTTCACAGAAGCTCGGCGGAAAGATAATGCTCGTAGGTGACGCAATTGAAAAGCAGATACAGTCGCTGTACAACTACAACCTCGGAGCTGCACTTTCGCTCGTACTTATGGTACTCATACTTGTCAGCATGGCAGTAATGAAGAAGTTTGCAGGCGACAGCAACGACAACATTCTTGTATAGGAGGGCTGAGATGAAAAAACATTCAGGAAACATCTTTATTGGAATAATATATTTTCTTCTTTACGCTCCTCTGCTCGTCATGGTGTTCTTCTCATTCAACGAAGCGAAAAGCACATCGGTATTCACAGGCTTCTCTCTTAAATGGTACCGTGAGCTGTTCTCTTCCAGCACGACCATGACCGCACTCAAGAACACTCTTATTCTTGCCGTACTTTCATCAATAATAGCAACAGTCATCGGTACTGCGGCTGCTGTGTATATGTACTACCTCAGAAAAAAGTGGTGGAAGAACACCCTCGACCTCGTAACGAACATTCCTATGATGAACCCAGATATCGTAACGGGTGTATCACTCATGCTTCTGTTCGTATTTGTCGGCAGAGTACTCGGTGCTTCAAACTCACTTTCATTCCTGACCCTTCTTATCGCACATATCACATTCAACCTGCCGTATGTTATACTGAACGTACTTCCCAAGCTGAACCAGACCGACTCTCACTTAGTTGAAGCCGCACAGGACCTCGGAAGTACACCCACACAGGCATTCTTCAAGGTAATTCTTCCTGCAATAATGCCCGGTATTACTTCCGGTCTGCTTATGTCGTTTACACTGTCTCTCGATGACTTCGTTATCAGCTACTACACGACAGGCTCCAGCTTCCAGACTCTCCCGCTTCTCATATTCTCCATGACAAAGAAAGCGGTAAAGCCCGATATGTACGCACTTTCCACAATAATTTTCTTAACTGTCCTTGTTCTTCTTCTTGCCGTAAACATCGGTCAGATAAAGGCAGCAGAGAAAAACGAAAAGCACAAATAATCTTGATATAAAGGAGCAATGTATTACTATGAAAAAAACACTTTCCATACTTCTTTCTGCCGTTATGGCATCAACTGCTCTTTTAACTTCCTGTTCGGGAACTGTTTCTACTCTTGAAGAACCCCGTGCAGAATACACCCGTGACCTCGAAGGTACAACACTCAATGTATTCAACTGGGGTCTGTACATCTCCGACGGTAGCGAGGGTACATTCGATGTAAACCGTGCTTTCGAGGAGCTGACAGGTATCAAGGTCAACTATATGAACTACGAGTCAAACGAGGCAATGTACGCAAAGCTCAAGTCCGGTGCGGTATCGTATGATATAATCATTCCCTCCGACTACATGATAGAGCGTCTCAAGAACGAGGATATGCTTCAGAAGCTCGATATGTCGAAGATAACAAACTACGACCTCATCGACGAGAAGTACAAAAACCTCTACTTTGACGAAAACAATGAGTACAGCGTACCTTATAACGTCGGTCTCGTAGGACTTATCTACAACACTGAAATGGTTGAAGAAACTCCCGACAGCTGGAACATTATGTGGGACGAAAAGTACGCCGACAACATTCTCACCTTCAATAATCCCCGTGATGCTTTCGCTATCTCCCAGTTCCTGCTCGGAATTGACGTAAACACTACCGACCTTGCTGAATGGGATAGAGCTGCTGAAAAGCTCAAGGAACAGAACAAGGTACTTCAGGCACGTGTAATGGATGAAGTATTCAACAAGATGGAGGGTGGCAATGCAGCTCTCGCACCTTACTATGCAGGTGACTTCCTTACAATGCAGGAGAACAATCCCGATCTTGCTTTTGTTTATCCAAAGGAGGGTACAAACATCTTCGTTGACTCCGTATGCGTTCCCGCAAATGCAGTTAACTACGATGCAGCTATGATGTATATCAACTTCCTGCTTGAACCTGAGGTTGCTCTTGCAAATGCTGAATACATCTGCTATGCTTCACCCAATACAGCTGTTACCGAGAATCCCGATTATGAATACTATCAGAACGAGATACTCTACCCCACAAATGCTGACGAGATGATTACGGAATACTTCAACGACATCGACATCAACACAAGAACCTATTACGAGAAGCTCTGGGAATCAATTCTTCTCGACTAAAGCATAATTAAAAAGACTGCCCGATTCGATTTAACAAAATCTTTCTGGCAGTCTTTTTTTATTGCATTTTTCTGAGTTTTTCAAGCATCGCCACAAAATTTTCGGGAAGCGGAGTTTCAAATCGCATAAGCTCTCCCGTTCTCGGATGACGCAGGATAAGTGCATATGCATGGAGCATCTGTCCGTCTATAAGTGCAGCGTTCTTTTTCTCAAAAGCGGTATGTCCTCCGCCGTATGTAGTGTCACCCATGAGAGGATGACCTGTATATGCCATGTGAACACGTATCTGGTGTGTTCTTCCCGTTTCAAGCACTGC
Organism: uncultured Ruminococcus sp.; assembly: GCA_964438725.1. Lineage (GTDB taxonomy): Bacteria > Bacillota > Clostridia > Oscillospirales > CAG-272 > UMGS1696. The sequence goes on from CAYTLG010000074.1 coordinate 9,297, forward strand.
TTCGGCATATGTATACGGCAGATTGAATCGCTCAAGGACTTTCCAGTTAGTTACGGCACGTCTGGCTTTCATATCTGGAGACTTCACGATAGCCATTTTTTTTCGGTCAGTCGGGTGTCTACCTATCGGTTCATCAATTCTTCCACTGTCCTCACGAAGATTTCCGACACATATGAGTCGATATTCTCTATGCATCGAGTGATCCTCAAGCTGGGCGGCAAGTGATATATGAGCGGCATCATTTTTTGCGGCACATATAAGTCCCGTAGCC
>CAYTLG010000075.1:0-9519 GCA_964438725.1 uncultured Ruminococcus sp.
TAAAATATGTTTGAAATCCATATCACGATAAGGAGAATGCACATGAAGTTATTCGAAAATCTAAATAATGAGCTGAAGCAGAATAACGGCATTTATGCACCATACTACTTCAGATATCTTGGCTATGCGGATAATCTTTCCACTGACTATGCCACATTACGTGCAAACGGCATTCATTCACTCTTTACTCGTTCTAAACCTGTAATATTAAAAAACGAGCTGATTGCGGGAAATACCAAATCTTTATTTTGTGATGAAAGTCAAACCGTGTTAAATTACGCTCAAGGCATTGTCAACAGTTTTTCGCAAAGAGGATTTATAACAAACAGTGACCACTATGCTCCTGATTACGCTCACATTCTACGTGTTGGTCTGTCGGGAATGTTGAACGAAATCGACACATCCATTCAGGCACATTCAACAGATACAGAAAAAAACACAACTCTTCAGGCGATGAAAAGAAGCCTTATCGGATTTTCCGAAATGATTGAAAACTATATTCATGAGGCTGAAGCAATGGTCGGCTCTGCGGAGTACAATTCAGAACGCTTGCAATTCATCGCCGATAACTGCCGTGCAATAATAAACGGAGTTCCAAAGAGCTTTGCACAGGCTCTCCAGCTGGTATGGTTCTGTCATACTGCATTCCTTATGGAAGGACGATATGCAATGGCTCTGGGACGTATGGATCAATATCTATATTCATTCTACAAATCCGACATAGAGTCAGGAGCCGCAACGGACGATGACGTAATTGAACTTCTCGAAAACGTATTCATAAAGCTCCAGAACGACGTTGTGAATATTTGTATCGGCGGACAGAACAAAGACAGAGATTGTGAATTAAATCCGTTGAGCCGTTGTATTCTGCGTGCTGTACGAAGCTGTAATGTGCCGGGTCCGAATCTCTCGTTCAGATACACCCAAAACACACCCGATGATTTTTTTGATGAATGTCTTGAAACTATCGGTACAGGGCTTGGATATCCTGCAATAATGAACGATGAAGTAAACATTGCCGCTCTAAAAAAATACGGTTATGACGATGACGATGTTTATAACTACTGCATGGTCGGATGTATCGAGAACTTCATCACAGGCACACAACCACCGTGGTCCGACGGAAGATTTGACACGCCGAGATTTTTCGACTACATATTCAACGAAGGGCTTAGTGAAACAAATCAGTCTGTCGGATTAAAGCTGTGCAAGCTCGAAGATATTACATCAATGGATGAATTTATGAATATCTTTGAAAAGCAACTTTCATTTGGCATTGATGAATATGTTTTCAAGTTCAATTCCGCAAATGATTCAATAAATCAGAAGTTTTTCGCCGAGCCGTTTTTATCCTGCTTCTGTCATGATTGCATAGGACGTGGGCTTGACATAAACTGTGGTGGAAGCATATATCCGTCTGTTCATGGAGCGGCTGTCATGGGAATAGGTACGGTGTGTGATTCATTGTCTGCTATCGAAAAGGTAGTTTTTACTGACCACGAAGCCACACTTACAGAGTTGAGAGACGCAATGAACGCTAACTTTGTCGGATATGAGGAGCTTCACAAAAAGCTTTTGGACGCACCTAAATACGGTAACAACAACAATTTCGCCGATAAATATGCTGTTTGGTTCATCGACTATCTTGGAGCGAAATTTGCTAAGAAAAAGACCCGTGACGGCGGTGGATTCTACATTGCGGCGGCAGCAAACGTCAGCAACATATACGCAGGCAAGGTTATCAATGCCACACCTGATGGGCGACTGCGTGGTGAACCCATTTCCGATGCCGCCTCTCCCACATATGGTAAAGATATACGTGGAGCAACGGCAACTATAAACAGTCTTTCCAAACCTGACTACACAAAGGTAGCCTGTGGAAGCGTCGTTAATCAGAAGTTCTCGCCCTCGATGTTTACCGCCGACAAACGAAAAAAACTTATGGCACTTATCAAAACCTATTTCAAGAATGGCGGTCAGGAAATACAGATAAACGCAACCTCCCGTGAAACTCTGATTGACGCAATGGAGCATCCCGAAAAATATCAGAATCTTGTTGTTCGTGTATCGGGATTTTCTGCGTTTTATGTAACACTTGACAGGGATGTTCAGATAGATATCCTCAGCAGAACCCAGCAGGAGTAAGGTATGTTGAATATATCAAACATTCAGCATTTTACCGTAGGTGACGGTGATGGCATACGAACCACTGTGTTTTTAAAGGGCTGTAATCTTCGTTGCCCGTGGTGTCACAATCCCGAAAATCTCAGCACATCACCGGTGTTAATGAATTATCGCTCAAACGGAAAAAACGAAACGATTGGCAAGCTCGTAAGTGCTGAGGATATCATAGACGAGCTCCTTGAGGATAAGCAGTTTTTTGATGAAAGCAACGGCGGCGTAACTATTTCAGGTGGCGAGGCAATGCTTCAGTCCTCCGAGCTGCTTCCTCTGGTAAAGCTGTTACATGAAAACTCAGTATCGGTACTTATAGACACGGCAGGATGTGTTCCATACGAAAGTTTTAAGAAGCTGAATCCATTTGTTACGGGATATTTATTCGACTTCAAAACGGGAGACGAGCAGAAATACAGAGATATCGGTGGCAATCTCGAACTTATCACAGACAACATACGCAAGCTCCGTGAGGACGGAATGAGAGTTGTGATTCGTATACCGCTTATTCCAAACTTCAACACTTCACTGCAATCCATAAACTTAATATGCGAACGATTATGTGATATCGGAGTTGACAGTGTGGAGCTATTGCCGTTTCATCGTCTTGGAAGCTCAAAATATGAAGCTATGGGACTGGACTACGCATACAAAAATCAGTTGCCAATCCCCAAAGAAGAACTAAATAATATAGAAGCCATATACAAAGCACATTTTAAAGTAAAAACAGAATGACAGGAGAACTATAATGAAAGCAAAAGCAGCAGTATTTATGGGTGCAAACAAGAATTTTGAAGTTCGTGAATTTGAAGTTACCGATGTGCCGAAAGGCTACGGACAAATGGAACTTATTGCCAGCGGTATTTGCGGAACCGACCTTCATTTTCATAACGGAAAGTTGGAAGTAACCCCACCCACTGTTATCGGACATGAATTTGTCGGCAAAATAACTGCTCTTGACGAAGAAGAAGGTAAAAAATACGGTCTTGCCGTCGGAGACAACGTAATTGCAGATATAGCAGTTCCATGCGGTGAATGTATACTTTGCAAAAGCGGAGACGATGCAAACTGCGTCAATATGCAGGTAACAAACGGTGGATGCATTGATGTTGCACCATATCTCTACGGTGGTTATGCGGAGGTAAACTACACCCCTCTCACAAACCTTATCAAAATTGCAGATGGAATTGACCCTACTGTTGCGGCGACATTTGCTTGTCCGGGTCCCACAGCTATTCACGCCTGCGAACTTGCGAAAAAGGCAGGAGTTGACTTTTCACAGATAAATGTTGCCGTTGTTCAGGGATTAGGTCCTGTCGGTACTTTTTCTATCCTGTATCTGAAAGCACTTGGAGTCAAGAAAGTTTATGCCATAACCGTAGGAAACGATACTAAACGTGAAAACACTGCACTCACGCTTGGAGCAGACCATGTATTCAACCTTACAAGAGAAGGCGTAGATGAGATAACAACTGAGCTTCAAAAAGAAAACAGCGGACTTGGAGTAGACCTCTGTATGGAATGCTCAGGAGCCCCAAAAGCTGTCGTTCAGGGAATGGAAATCCTCCGAAACCGTGGTATCTATCTTGTACCGGGTCAGTACAGTGCTTCAGGCGGCATAGAGATTCAGCCCCAGCTTATAACATTCAAGGCACTGCATATTATCGGCTCATCACAATATTCTATCTGCGATGTGCGTACATATCTTGAATTCCTCGTCTCACATACTGAGCTTTACGAAAAGATAAGAAGTCTCGGAACTAAATTCAAGGTTTCAGAAATAAACGAAGCCATAGCGTACGCAAAATCAGGAAAAAACGTAAAGACACTTCTTGTAAAGTAATAAAAAAAATCTCCCTATGCCAAATAATGGTATGGGGAGATTTTTTTGAAATATTGATTCAGTTCAACTAAACGATTAACTCAGCCGCCGAGATATGCCTTTTTAATACTATCGTTTTCAAGAAGCTCTGCACCTGTACCGCTTGTTATCATATTGCCTGTTTCGAGAACATATGCATGATGTGCGATGGTGAGTGCTTTCTTTGCATTCTGTTCAACGAGAAGTACTGTGGTTCCCTCCTCATTGACCTTTTTTATCATATCAAAAATTGTATTTACGTAAAGCGGAGACAGACCCATACTCGGCTCATCAAGAAGGAGTAATTTCGGATGCGACATCAAAGCTCTGCTCATTGCAAGCATCTGCTGTTCACCGCCGGAGAGAGTTCCTGCTATCTGCTTTGATCTTTCCTTGAGTATGGGAAATCTATTATACATCTTTTCGAGAGTTTCTTCATTCTCACGCTTGTTTTTTCTTGTATATGCACCCATTTTAAGATTTTCCGCAACTGTAAGCTCCTGGAATATACGTCTGCCCTCCGGAACCTGTGCAATTCCCATTGGAACGAGCTTATGTGCAGGTGTGCTTGTTATATCATCGCCGTTGAAAGTAACACTTCCGCCTGCTTTCGGAATAAGATTGCACACCGAATGCATTATAGTTGTTTTTCCTGCTCCGTTTGCACCTATGAGAGCAACTATTTCACCCTCTTTTACGTCAAACGAAACACCTTTTATTGCTTTTATCAGACCATAGTTTACTACGAGGTCACGAACTTCAAGTAATGCCATTTTCTCCCCACCCTTTCTCATTCGCCAAGATATGCTCTGACGACCTCAGGATCATTCAGAACCTCATCAACCTTACCGTGAGCCAGTGTAGTTCCGAAATTTAAAACTGTCAGCTCATCGCAAAGATTTGAGACAAGGCTCATATCATGCTCAATAAGAAGTACGGTCATATCAAAATTATCTCTAACAAAACGTATAGTCGCGGTAAGCTCTGCGGTTTCCTGCGGATTCATTCCGGCGGCAGGTTCATCGAGGAGGAGGAGCTTCGGATTAGTCGCTAATGCACGTGCTATTTCGAGCTTTCTCTGCTTACCATATGGGAGGTTTGAAGCAACGGTACGTCTTTCCTCATCAAGTCCGAACACACGAAGAAGCTCTCTTGCTTTTGCTCTGAGTTCTTTTTCGGTTGACCAATACCTCGGAAGGCGGAATATACTCTCGAAAAGATTGCACGAGGAGCTGTTTCCCATACCTACGAGTACGTTGTCAATTACGGACATATTTGAGAAAAGTCTGATATTCTGGAATGTTCTGGCAATTCCTTTTTTGTTTATCTCAATGGGTGAACGACCTGTCAAATCGTCTCCGTCAAGCATGAACGAGCCTGTCGTGGGTTTATACACACCGGTGAGCATATTGAACACGGTAGTTTTACCTGCACCGTTCGGACCGATAAGTCCGTACAGCTCATTCTTTTTGATTTTCAGATTTACATTCTGAACAGCCTTCAGACCGCCGAAGGATATTCCGAGATCTTTTGTTTCAAGAATAAATTCGCTCATCTCTGTTCCTCCTTCTTGGGTGCGTCGGGTTCAAATGTATTGTCGGGAACGATATCTGTTGTAAGAATCGCATCCATGGAAATCTTTGTGGGTATCTTGTCCCATGAAGCGTTTGTCGGAGGGTCAATACCACCGTCATTGTCTTTCTTCTTAACCATTTTACTCATAATAAATTCGGAGAAACGGTGGAGATTTACCTTTTCTCGAATATTTCTGAGTGCGGGTGCGTTATTCCACATTACCATTACAACAAGGATAATCGCATAAATGAGCTGTTTCAGTGCTGCAAGGTCGCCTGAAAGCTGAGTCTGGAGCTTGACATTGATGAATGTGAGAACTGCCGCTGCGATTATAGAACCGCTGATGTTACCCATACCGCCGAGAACGACCATAACAAGTACCTCGATGGAATAGTTAAACGAGAAGAAGCTGTAATCAACAGGAGTTGTGTTGTGACCATAGATAACACCTGCAACACCTGCAAAAAATGCGGATATAACGAACACAACAAGCTTATAGTAGGTTACGTTTACACCCATTGCACGAGCCGCTATCTCATTGTCACGGATGGACTGAATTGCACGACCATGCTTGCTTCGCATAAGGTTCTGAGAAACAAAAACAGTGACAAGAACAACTACAAACGCAGTTATATAAAGGAGTTTACCGTATTTCTTCGTGGTAAGACCAAGTGCTCCACCAAACGCCGGAAGATTCATGAATATTGTACGTACAATTTCACCGAATGCAAGAGTAACTATTGCAAGGTAGTCACCTTTGAGTCTGAGGCAAGGAAGCCCAATAATAAGTCCGAAAACTGCGGCTACAACACCACCGATGAGCATTGCAAGGATAAGCACAACGAGCTTTGACGGAATTACTTCATGAAGATAGTTCGCACAGAAGCATCCGATATAAGCACCTACGCACATAAAGCCTGCGTGACCGAGGCTGAGTTCTCCGAGAAATCCTACAACGAGGTTAAGAGAAACCGCAAGCACCATGCTGTATGCTATCTGAGCAAGGAGAAGTGACGATGAGCCTTTAATTCCACCTGCAAGTCCCATAACAGCCGTCGGGATGAACAGAGCAAGCACGAGGATATAGTTTATTACATATTTCAGCTTGAAATTCTTAGTTTTCTTCATTTTTATACCTTCTCTCTGATCTTCTTGCCGAGGAGTCCTGTGGGTTTAACAAGAAGTATCACTATAAGCAGACCGAACTCTACCGCTGTTGTATAGGGAGCAAGTGCGGGAATGCTGAGTGCGAGCTTTTCTATAACGCCGAGAAGGATACCGCCTATCATAGCACCGGGAATTGAACCGATACCACCGATTACCGCCGCAGTGAATGCTTTGATACCGGGCATTGAACCGAGCGTGGGAGTTACACTGGGAATCTGCATAAGGTAGCACATACTTGCAAATGCTGCGAGTGCTGAACCTATGGCGAACGTGAGAGTGATAATACCGTTTACGTTGATACCCATGAGTTCGGCAGCACCTCTATCTTCGGATACCGCAAGCATTGCACAGCCAATACTTGTATGATTGATGAAAAGGGTAAGCACGACCATTATAATCACGCAAAGCACAAGTGTTACGATGGATGAAACGCTTATGGAAACCCCACCGATTTCTACTGCACCATAGTTACCGATTGATATTGTACGGGACTTTGAACCGTAGATGAGCTGTGCTATACTCTGGAGGAAATAGCTGACTCCGATAGCCGTTATAAGAACTGCAAGAGGAGATGCACCTCTGAGCGGTTTATAAGCTACTTTTTCGATAAGGATACCGAGGAGAGTGCATACCGCAACCGAAACGATTATTGCCGGAACGATATGTCCTGCGAGTGTGAGCGTTGTAAAAACGGTATATGCCCCGACCATTATGATGTCACCGTGGGCGAAGTTAAGCATCTTTGCGATACCGTATACCATCGTATAGCCGAGAGCTATAAGAGCAAAGATACCGCCGAGACAAAGCCCGTTTATGAGTGTATTTATCATGATTATCCTCTTCTGTTGAATTTTAGCTAATAGCAATGATACCAAGGTTCAAGTCCGCACAGGATGAGCCTTGGTATCGCTGCATTTTATTGAATTTGAAGCATTATTCTGATTATCTTACGACTGTAACGATATTAGCCTGCTTATTGCAAGAGCCTGCGTCTGTCCATGTCATATTCTTACCTGTTATACCCGAATATGTAAATGTACCACCGGTCAGTATGGGCTTGATAATATCTGCAAGTGCATCGGGAGCAATCTTAACATCGGATACGCCGGCTTCCTTCATTGCGGAGTATATTATCATTATAGCATCGTAGCCGTCAGCTGCAAACTGGTCAGGAGATTCACCATACTTTGCAACGTACTTGTCTACAAATTCTACAACTTCGGGATCGGTGCTGTGTACGTCAAAGGGAGTGATGTACTGAATCTGAGCTGTTACGGAATTGTCAAGCTGGTCTACGATACCGTCAAGACCGTCACAACCGAATATCGGAACATTGTAACCTGCGGAGGCTGCTCTCTTTGCGATAAGACCTGCTTCTGTGTAGTAAATGGGAAGGAAAATCACGTCACAGTTTTCAGCAGCGAGTCCATCGATCTGTGTCGAGAAGTCCTTGTTGTTTTCCTTATTGAATGTATACACGACATAGTCAGTACCGGAGGACTTGCCGAGAACTGTCATTTCAGCTTCAAATGCCTCATAGATACCTGCGGAGTATGTGTCGCTTGTGTCGTAAATAACGCCTATCTTGCTGTAATCCACGCCGAGAGTATCAGCTGCGATAGTTCCCTGCTGGGGATCACCGAAGCAGACTCGGAAGCCGTAATCACTTGACGAAATGACATCGTCTGCCGAAGCGGAAGGAGTCATAAAGAGCATCTTGTTTTCTGCAGAGGTTGCGGCGAATGATGCACATGAACCGGATGTTACACTACCGATAGATATCTGCATACCCTTTTCGTAAAGTGTTGTGTAACCGGTAGCGGCCTTATCAGCGGCAGCGGCATCATCTATCATTTCAAAGTGGAATGTCACACCGTTTAGTCCGCCGTTTGCGTTAATATCAGCGATTGCTAGTTCAGCACCGTTCTTCACTGACTGTCCGTATGCGGAAGCGTCACCTGTTAGCGGGCCTGTAGAACCGATGAAATACTCTGTATTGTTTTCGGTGTATGCTGCTGATGAGCAGGATAGAAGCGAAGAAGCACCGAGCATCACAGAAAGAAGCATTGCGGTCATTTTGGTTTTTGTCTTCATTGTTTTTTCCACCTTTACCATTAGTCTTTCTAAAAGGTAATTATTATTCAATTGCCTTTTTTACATTGTAATAAAAATACAGAAAAAAGTCAATTCATCTTTTTTACATTATTTTTTATCTTAGCTTACATTAATTTAGCTTATTCCCACAATTATCTGCAAGTTCAGCAAATTAGAGGTGAATATTCATCGAACAAAGCTTGTAATTTAATCGTTTTAATGGCATTTTCAAGACGAAAAAAAGACTGCCGCAATTCTGTTTTCACAGTCAACCACAGCAGTCCGAATGTATATTTTGCCAGAATAAATTATATTTTCTCAAATTTTCAGACACGCACCGAGCATATCAACTCTCGCTCTCTCATCGGTGAGTGTGATTCGTTACGTGCGTAGTACTGACAAGCGAAAAACTGAAAGTCGATAATCAAATGAATGTGTTACGAATGGTTATAGCATTCGTATTGGCACATCAGACTTTATCATTTCCTTTTTGTATTGCAATGGTGTCATTTTGTACTTTTGCTTAAATGCTTTACCAAAATAACTTGAATTAGAAAATCCACTCTCCGCAGCAATTTGTGTGATTGACTTCTCCGTTCTCATCATCAAATATACAGCTTGCGATAAACGATATTCTATCAAATATT
>CAYTLG010000076.1:0-9512 GCA_964438725.1 uncultured Ruminococcus sp.
TTATTCCCACTCGTTGCAGACACCTGTAACTTAAACAGTTTTGCTTATGAAATATCGCATCTGCTATTCTGATTGTTTTGATTACCCATATTATCTTAGCTGTACTGCGGATGATTATCAAAATCTTATCAGCGGAGATAAATCTACAGCTGAGTACACAGTGATTGTTGTGATTGGTTTAGGTGTATTATAGTATTTTGTAGATTGGAGCGCGAAAAACCTTTGCCAAACTCTTTAGTTAGCTCTTTAGAGAGATCTTTCAGTGTCTGCTTGCCGTAATCAGCCCTGTCCGGTACAGACTGTTCATATTCGCAAATAATACGGCCGATATTCCAGTAAGTATTCAACAGTTCATTATTAACCTGACGAGCAACATTGCTGCGTGCGGTATCCAAAAGGTCTTCAATTTCTTGAATTACCGGAAATATATGATCAACTGAAACAAAATCCTTATTATTCATTCAATCCACCGCCTTAAAATAAAAATATGTAGGAGACCAATTATAACATAAAAAAGAGAATCAGTCACGTTCACTAAGAACTGACTTTACATATTCCCGGTGATATCGATGCAATTGATACTGCCACTTAACACACCAGTGTTACCACACCAACTACAAGTGGCGGTGCGAGATTTTCCATTCCAACAGGTCAATCTGCCACAGCAACCACATTGAAAAAAACCAGTGCTGCCGCAGCAGGGACATCCAGGATATTCTTCGCCTTGGATCATAGCCCCCGTAATTCTGGTTTTATCATAATCTTCGTTAAGTGCAGTCTTTTCTTGAATAGGAAATGCCCAAGTATATTTCCAATCTCGTCCGGCACGCTCAAAACGAATACCATACATATTTTTCGTCCGAGAACATTTGCTCAGGGCAATAACAGCAGTCATAATCCAACCTCCTTAAATAAACAAGGAAACGATAGATACAATGACAGCAACAACAACACCACCCAGAGCAAGTCCCAGCTTCGTATTGATGTTCTTATTCATGTCCTGGCAATACTTATATAACTGATCCATATTTGTAGCTTCGAGTTTAGCTACAAAAGCATCGTATTTGGTTTCAAGCTGCTGGCTCAAATCTACAACACGCTTTTCAGTATCGGAAAGCTGTGCCAGACGAGTACCCATCATGTTGTCAAGCTCCTTTAGAAAGGAACTGTACTGTTGATTGGAATCATTTTTAATCTGTACCGGAACGGCTTGGATGCTTTCTATTACAGCCTGAAGTTGTTTTGCAAATACTTCATTTGTTTTTCTCAAATCCTCAGCATACTGTTCCTGAATTTGTTTTAAGCCAGCAATATTTTCTGCACGATCTATTTGCAATTGGGTTTCCACAGCAGAAGGTACTCCAGCAAGAGAAGATTCAGCTTGGCCAAACTTGTCGGCATACCCGTCCATCAACTTAGCTACCGCAGTGTGATAAGACTGATGCTCGTTGTGTACTGCTTGGACAAATTCTTCTATCTTTTTTTGAAAAAGGTCACACAATTCAGGGGGCAACTTTGCTAGTTCATCCTGCAGTACCTTGGTACGAACATCGAAAGATTCTGTCTGTGTTCTTGTCAATGAAGCAACAGACATCAAAATCTTCATCAATTCGTTTGAATCTTTTATGTTTTTATGGAACAGATCTATCTCTTGTTCCAATTCTTGAATTGTTGTAAGCATTTATGTTCTCCTCTCTGTTAGCAGAACTGCGTATTCAGCTGACTTGCCAACACGCCATAGTAAACCATATCCTTGTCTGTATTTTTGTAAAGAGCATCACAGATACTGATTACGTTACCACCGAACAACGTTCCATTTTCACTTAAACAACGAATGGTCTCAAATCGACCTGTAGTATTCAGCTTTGTAAATACTTTGCTAATTGCATTGATCAATTCTTGGTTTTGCTTAGATGGTGTGTTTTTGATGATGCGATCAAATCTGCCCACATCAAAACGCGCATACAGCTTCAGATTGCCAAGGAACAAGAAGCAGTCCAAATTATACATATACCGATTGCTGTTGATTCGCTCCACATTAGCCAATGTGTTCCGACCTATTCCCTGAGCTATCTTATCTGCAATTTCTCTGAGCGAGAGTTTTGAATAATACATTTCGTCGCTCTTGATTTCGATGAACGGCAAGGTGAAATACTCTCTAATGTCCTCGGTTACTTTCTCGCTATCGCTTTCTTTATTTGCTTCTGCAAATTCGAGAAAGTCCAAGAACATTTCCTTATGGGGATAAAGGAATTTCGCATAATACCAATCCACGTATACTTTAATTGCACCTGGAACATCTGCTGCACGTTGTGTTTTAACAATCTGCTCTCTATTAGAACCAAGCGTTTCGTAATATGCGACAGCTCTCTGCTTGACTCGATTTAACATATTGGCAGGTACTCTATAGAAATCGTGGTTCGAACTGCTAACATCAACCATAATCTCAATAATACCATCATGCTCATTAGCAGCGTAAGAATACCAGTCGTTTACATATCCAATGGTATAAAGCATGAAAATATATTTCTTGACCATCTCTACAGTAGCCGAAGGGTACTTTTTGACATACAATCCCTGCCCCTTTTGCTCAAACTCGTTGTAAATCTGCATGATTTGCTCAAGCAAATCTTCCTTGGAACCAATGTTGCTATTTAGCTTACGGTAACAATCTGAATAGTCATTGTCAATGTCATTGAGTATTCGAGAAAGGTTGAGAATCTCCAATTCACGTTTAAGTAAAATAGGAGGTATATTTTCCGGAACTGGATTGAGATAGAAAACATAAGAATTTACTGCTTCATTGGCTCGTCCAGCTCGACCAATTTCCTGAACAAACTCATTCTTTGAAACAGGCAAGCCAAAATGGATAATATTTTGAATGTTAGGTAAATTGATACCAATACCCAATTCTTCACTTGCAACCAAAACCTTACACTTCTCATCAGCAAACAAATGATATGCGTATGTATTGTCTTTCTGGAACACATCAGCTTCATAGCCGATCGCCTGCGCCACCTGGAACGATACCTCATCGTTCTTTGTAAAAACAAGCGTTCTTTCATTTCGCCTGATTTGCTCACCAACAACCTCACATACTTTTTCAATCATTTCATCAAAACTCTGAAGCCCTTGGAAATGATACGAAACATTATATTTCTCAAACGCAATAGGAGAGAAGATGTTTTGCTGAGGTATTTTCAGTTGCTGCTGAATATCTTCAACAACAGTATAGTTAGCTGTTGCCGTAAATCCAAGGAAGGTGACACGATCCAAGAATTTATTTAAGAACTTGGAAAGCATCAGATATTCCGGTCGGAAATCGTGTCCCCAATTCGATAAGCAATGGATTTCATCCAATACTACATAAGAAATTGACGGTCCTGGAGCCACTTTTGTTTCCTGCAACATTCGAGATTTTTTATCCATTATAAGAGTGTTACCGTTATTGATATAACGACACTTCACTAACAGGTGTCTGTTCTGGAATGTTGCGGGTGTAAGGTATAATAGGCTATTTCTCATCTCAAATTTACTGAAATCGTTGTCCGCAGTCAGCTTCAGATGGGAAACATTATCCATGTGATGGAATTTCTTCAAGTTTCGGATCTGATCGTCAATCAGAATCTCTGTCGGTGCCAAAATGAACATCGGCAAAGGTTGCAACAACGATGCGAAATAGAAAATTAAAGACTTTCCACTACCAGTAGGCATGATACAGATGGAATGACCATTCGTACCCAACATATTTTTTAATGCAATGAACTGTCCCTCTTTGAATGTATCAAACGGGGAAATCTCACCAAGAATATATTCGAGATCTGGAAGTAGGTCAGAATCAAGTTGGTAGTTAATTTTCTCGCCGTACCACAGTTCTCGTGCACTACATGGCACTTTATTTTCTTCGATATAAATGCCGCTAATTTTCTTATCTAAAGAAATTCTGATAGGGTGTCTACTTGGAGAAACTCTTTCGAGAACGATTTTATTGACTCTCATCAGCCTTGAAAAACGAGCAGCATAGTCGTTGATAATCGCAATTGCAATATCCAGTTCCTCGTCCTTTCCAGAATACGACAGATCAAGTTTTCGACCGACTGCATCGTTTTTTAAAAGTTGAAGAATTATCATCATCAAACGGAAAATGTGCTGATAATTCAACTGAAAAGTCGTGGATACTGTGTTTAGGTAGTGAGGATAATCCTCTGGCGTAATACAGCTATTCCTAATAAGATAATTATAAACCAGTGCAAAAACTGTTGGAGCTGTGCTACACTCTTTTTCGTTGATACCACAGATGTAAAAACCATTATCAGTATTGCCGATACCACAAGGAATAAAAATTTTTCCTGCTATTTTTTCCAAATAGACATTTGTGTAATAGTCTACTTGTTCGGATTTGTCCGAAAAATCTATGGGTGTAGGATCAGTAGGTGCATCATGTGAACTGGGCAGTCCAAGATCGGTCCAAGGATCATCATAAGTACCAAAGAGTATTTCTTGTTTTTCTTTCCTTAACTGCTCTTGTGCATCCTTCATTTCCCGAATCACAGTGCTATCAACTACATCTATCCATAGATCTACAGCCCAAGTTGCTTTTTCTTCAAGCATAGAATGCTGCTTAATCAGTTTGTTGATTGCGCTACTGCGCTCCAGGTTTCCAAGAGGGAAATGCTCCTGAATAATTGTAACGATACCGATATCATACGCGCTCATAAGGGCATTTATCTTGGGTATATCATTGTTGAATGCATCACTCAAAATTGCCTTTGTGGACTTTCTTTCTAAAAGAGTGATGGCATGACCATGTAAAATCTGTTTTAAGTCCATTTACTCATCTCACCATCCGAATCCTATTGATCCTATATATACCTCTTGCTCTTATAAGAGAGGAGTATCATTCCCCCCAAAAGCTATATGGGACTTATAGAAACTAAAATACTTGCAATTGAATAACCGGTCTAATGGAAACAACCAACAAATAGTTATTCCCGTTAGACACGATTATTACGCCTAGCTATTCGCCACTGTTATTCGCTTGAATGCTTTTTGATGCAGAGTTTGGATTTCCTGCATGCACACGCACATTGTTTGCGTCGAGTTCTGCTTCAATGGGCTTAATTACATCTGCTTCCGCAAAAGCGATTCGATTTGCAACGTGTTCTTCGTATATAAAATCCTGATCCGTTGCATTTTCACCCGCCATATCTTCAATAAAGGGGGATACTGTTTCAACCGCATTCTCGGTAATTTCTTTCGATGTAATACTGCTTTGATAGGCATTAATGGCAGAAGAAAGAACGTTCTCAGCAGATTCAAGACGCTTAATGGCTTCTTCCTGAGTGCGAAGAGCAATTTCAATAGATTCTTGAGCTTCAGTTGCTTTTTTTGCACAAAGCTCATAGTTCGTTTTGGCTTTTTCCATTGCTGACAAAACGTACGCCTGCTTTTCAGTAGCAAGTATGACCTCGCGATCTGCCTGCGCTCTATGCGCCTTGGCATTAGAGTATTCGCACTGCGCTTTTAGTACCTCAATAAATGTGGTTGATAGTTTTGCGGATACAATACCAGCAATAGAGACATCATCACCGCTGCCCTTGCGAGATAGTTTGGGCAAGAATGTCTGGATTTCGGACTCTCCAGTATCGCGACCATACTCTGCAAAAATGGCAAGGATTGAACGATAGAGGACATACATCTCCTCGGAATTGGTATAAGAGTCATCAATTCCATCTGTCCCCATTATGGTCGCAACGGGACATTCTCTCATAAAACAGTAACGGAATTCCTCTATAGCTTCAGAATCGCAAATTGAGGTGGTAATGTTTGCCTGGCAATCTTCATCCCACGGAATGGGTTCAGACATGGTGCCATCCTGAGAAATACATACACACTTTCCATCTCCGATTTGCAGTCCAAACCAGTAACGCTTTGTCTGGCAGGCGGCAATCAAAGTTGTGCCATACGCCTTTTCTTGTTTTTGTCCAGATATATATCTTTTTTTATACTTATCAGAAACTTTAGACAGTTCTTCTTCCGAAAAAGGACATTTCTCCAAATCGGCATCAACCGCCGCATACCAATTAGCTAAGATATTCTTCGCCAACTGTTCCAAATAGGAATCGCTGTCTCCAGAAATATCAATAGCATTATCTTCTACGGTTTTTACGAACTCTCTAATAGCGGTAATCGTAGCTTCAACAGCAAAACTAGAACCTCTATCCGTTCTCGGATAGTTGTCACTTCCGTGACCGTCAGCAACAACAACGACCGCCATTGAATCGTCAGAGTAGTGTCCAGAGGAATCCTGGCATACTTTGCCCGATTTGATGTGATTATATCCTTGCCCGGAAAAAGCGAAATCATACATGGTATTCATTGCTTTCCTCCGAAACGGGGATTACCAATCGCCCCAACCGCTATCATCAACTTTAATAGGATTGTCGTTTGTGCCTGCTTCCTGAGAGATTTCGTCCTTAACCTCTTTAACGATGTTTGCGGAATCTTCTTCAGGGGTTGTTTCCACATCGGATGTTTGCTTGCTATGGCTTTGGAATTCGGAAGCACGAACACTAACCTTACGAATTAGGGCTTTTAGAGTGTGCTTGTCGTTAACAGCGATGACGGATTCAGGTGTTCCTGTAAAAGTAGCCAGAACAGTCTTATCGGCATCTTCGCCGATAGCAATAGCAATTTTGATAGCGTGCTTAAACCAGTTGTTTTTCTTCAACTGACCCAGACCTTTTTCCCAATTATCAGTAGGACCTCCATCACTAAATAGCAGAATAACAGGAGCATACGCACCAGTCTGGGATTCCAGAAATTCATTTCTGGAGAGTTTTTTGTCCAACTCAGTACAAGCAGCGCCAAGATCGGTCAAACCGTTGGCATGAAGGTCATTCCAGATTACATCTCCGATACCAATAGGACCGGAAGAAGGCGTGATCCAAGAACATCCGCTGGAAAACTGCATAATGGCTACACGGATTTCTGCATCATCGTTGGCGGTGGAAATGTCGGGCAAATCCACGGTAATAGCTTCTTCCATAGCAGAGTTAACGGAGCCAATCTTGTCGCCAGTCATACTACCAGAAGTATCAACGACATAGAACAGAGTCATAACTTTACGAGGAGAAGGAGTAACTTGATCTAACAGTGACATAATTCATACCTCTCTTTTTATATTTTCATTATTGCTGTAGACTGATTATTTCCGAAGAAATCAATAACGAAACCATCCTTAATTGGAACCACACTTCCAGGTGCCAGAGGCCTTTGACTGCCATCAGGGAGGTTGACCTTCCATGTATAGGCGGAAGTGTTGCGGAATCCTAAAATCTTCGGATTCTGAGGGTTAGCTACGATTTCACCGGCAATAGTTTCAATATCTTCCAGAGTGGAATCGATGTGCCATACGTAAACTTTCATGCCGTTGTAAACCGGCAACTGATAATTCTTAAACAGAAGGGCTGCGGGTTTATTAATCTTCTTTTTGCACTCAAAGCATTCATTTACACCTTCTGCTGTATAGAACATCTCGTTCTTACAGTAGGGGCATTTTCCGGTTTCTGCTCTCAAGCGGAAGAAGGCATCCAACCATTCTTTTTCCAAAATACGAGGTTTTTGCTTATGCATGACTTCCTGGCTGAACGCACGAACAAACAGATTACGAATGTACTGCGGATAAATATTCCAAAACAGTTTCAAATTTTTATCCGTTCCAGGAATCGGTCTGTTACGCATATCTTTAGGATCATACACAAAAATTGGTTCACTACCGTAATACTTCTTCTCAAGTTCCTTTGTCATGCAAGGGGGTGTAGAATACTTTCCCTCCAAAGGGTGGTTGATGAATAACAGTCGAAATAAAACAACCGCAAGAGAAAAACGGTCAGATTGCTTGTCTGGGTCAGATTTGAGCGTTACAATCTCAGGAGCCATCCAACGCTGTTTCCCCATAATGCCAAGATTGGTGCCAAACGGAGACACATTATCGTTATCACAGATTAGAACCTTACCGTTAGTCGGGTTGATAAAGAAGTTGCCGTTGTTGATGTCCTGATAGCTGTAGCCCCTGTTATGCAATTCTCTGAATGCCTGGATGATATTGATTGCAGCGGTAGAAATCGCAGTAAAGGATTTGAAACGAACTTGCTGCTTTTTCTTAGAACCAACAAAGAAGTTCGTCAACTCCTCATATCCTACGGGACGGATTTCCATGATGTAGCCAAAAGAACCGTTCTGCACTTCGGTGATACCGAGTGGCCAGAGAAATGCTTCCGTAGGAGCGCCCTTCGCAATGTTGTTTTCGAGGTTTGCGTAAAACTCTTTCTCCTTACCCTTGAATGTGCTAGTATGATACCATTTCAGCGCATATTCCCTACCATTGTAAGAAACCTTGTAAACAGTTCCTTGTCCGCCTGAGCCAAACTCTGCCAGTATCTTTGCGTCACCGCCATTTTTCATCTTGACGGTATCTCCAATTTTCATTACACCCATTATCTCTTTCCTCCATTATGTCAGTAAATCACCAGTTGCGTTCGTACCGTAGCTAGATTAAGCGTAACACGATGTGTGGCAGATTGCCATCTGGCACAAACAACTTCAATGTATCTTTACTAAATTGCAACTCAATACAGTTTGCATACGGAGTAACCGCAACGAGATCTTCGGTCTTGCGATCAAATCCATCGGAACCTCCGACAAAAATGATTCGCTTGGTGGTGATGTAAAGGACACCTTTGATCGTTGAGTATTTTACATCATCTACATATTCTGAATTACCACCACCAACATGAACTCGTGTACCCTTGAACAATCCAGGCATACTGTAACCGGTGTTCTTGCGAATCCTCTTTTTACTAACAGTTCGCTTTTCGTAAATGGCACGATCTGCATAATGACAGGTCTCACCATTTTTCAGAAACAAATTATTCGGTTCAAGCATCGGCAACTGCCCACGAAGAATCTGCTGTCTTGCTGCTTCGGGCAAAACACTCGGGACAATTGGTGCGGTTGATTGTTGATTGAATAGATCAAAAAATCCCATTGACTCTACACTCCTTATTATTCTTCAATCGAAAGTACCTTGTCATCCGGGATAAAATCCATCATATCGCCTGCATTACATTGCATCACTTCTGCAATCTTGAGCATTACTCCAAGTGTGACTTCCTGGTTTTTTCTGAGTTTGGTAAATGTGGCGGAGGAGAGTCCTGCTCTTTTCCTTAGTTCTGCCTTGCTGATTTCATGTTCAGCACACATTACCCAGAGCTTTTTATAACTTACTTTCATTATTACACCTCGTCTATGAGTCGCCTGGATATTTGTATCGATTGATGTTATTTTACATCTATTATCACGAGAATGCAACACACTTTACACAAAATCTGTATACTTTTTTTGAAAACAGGCTTTTTGTTGCAAAACTAAACGCTTAGAATGAGCCGTTAGTCAAGGGGTGGATTGCAAAAGTAACTTCCAGTTTGCACGATTAACTTCCGGGGTTCCAA
>CAYTLG010000077.1:0-9343 GCA_964438725.1 uncultured Ruminococcus sp.
GGAAAAAATGAGGATGAGATACATTCTTAATGTAATATAAAAGGAGAAATTTCAGAATAAATGGCAGAAAACAATCTTAAAACGGAAGAGATAAATCAGATAACGGCACAGAACCTTGCGTATCTCGGTGACTGTGTGTATGAGCTTTACGTTCGTGAGCATCTTGTAAAAAGCAACAGCAACCGTGCAAGTGTGGAATCTCTGAAATACGTCACCGCTCATGTTCAGAGTGGAGTTGTGGAAAAGATTCTACCGCTTCTTAACGAGGAGGAAGAAAGTGCATACCGCAGAGGAAGAAATCTCGGTCATTCAAGCACACCGAAATCCAGTACGGTTGGTGAATACAGACGTGCAACAGGACTTGAAGCATTGTTCGGATGGCTTTATCTGATGGGCAGACACGACAGACTTCGTGAACTATTCGATGCTGCATTCGCTTCCGAAGTAGAGGAATAAACAAAAAAGCTCCGTGAACACTGTATAAAAGCAGTAGTTACGGGGCTTTTTGTTATTTTTTCAGATTTAGTTAAACATCATTTCGCAAGCCGTAGCGAGAGAGGGAAGCATAAGGTCGGGACGGTCAGCTTCATCAGCTTTTTCAACATCCTCTACTGTGCATTCGCCTGTGAGTACGAGGCAGGCTGTGATTCCGTGTCGTCTGCCAACTGCAATGTCTGTATATAGTCTGTCGCCGAAGATTATCATGTTTTCCTTGGATTCGCCTGTTATCTCGGAAATCATTTCAACGGTCTCACGGTGGGGTTTGCCGAAATATGTGGGTTCAACACCGGTGGATGCTGTAATGAGAGCCGCAATTGCACCGCTATCGGGAATAAAGCCATCTTCAGTAGGACAGTTGAAGTCGGGGTGAGTTGAAAGATATTCCGCACCGTATCTGATGAAGTCACAGCCTACAACGAGCTTTTCGTATGTGAGAGTGGTGTCGAAGCTGCTTACAACTATGTCAGCCTTGCGACCGTCAGGCTTGCCGTTTTCATCGCACACAAGGTCTACACCATCGTTTTTGAACTGCTTGTAGAGAGCGGGAGTACCAATGAGGTATACCTTTTTGCCGGCTCTGTTTCTGGTAAGGAATGCGGATGTTACATTTCCTGCTGTGCATATTTCATCGTCTGTGGGAGAAAAACCGAGACGTGTGAGACGTTCAACATAGGTCTTGGGGTCACGTGATGCATTGTTTGTAAAGAAAAGTATTCTTCTGCCATCTGCTCTGAGCTTGTTGATAAAGTCTATGGCAAAGTCAAAGGGGTTGTTTCCGAGGTAGATAGTGCCGTCCATGTCGAACACGAACAGCTTTTTTGAATCGAGTATTTCCTTGCAGGACTGATAATTTTTTTCTGTCAGCATTGTTTTGCTCCTTGTTTTTTTATATACATAGTAAAGCTCCCATTTGATATCACACAAACGAGAGCGTTAATGTTGAAATATTGAGTTGTAGAGGAAGCACCGAACCGTCAACTAACTCACATCAGTTAGTTAATAATTGAGCTGGTTTGGTGCTGTAATCAGTGGTAAATTTGGCAGCCAATTGCACCGCAGACACCGCAAACATCGGCAGCGGCTATCGGGTCTTTTTCTTTGGAATTGCAATCATCATTATAACATTCCACTTTGTCGTCAACGGACATCAAGTCGGATAAGCGAGAAAGCGAACATAATGCATTGTCATAGCACTCGGCTTTTGTATGCCAGTATGCTTCTACATGGTAATCATCGTCATGAGAACCTCATGTGAAGTATTTGCAGTCCTGACAATAGTATGCATTCCAATAAAGATCCTGTACTGTGTTGCAATTTGAAGGGTGAGCTTTTACAAGACATTTATTGTAATAATCATCTTCCGCAACCTGGTCGCTACAACAAAGAGACATGTTTTTATCGCAATAAGGACAGACAGTATGGTATGAAGCATACAGTTCTATATCGCATTCAGGGCAATCAGGCAGAAGATGTTTTTACATACATTAGCTGCTTTGATAGCATCGGATACAATCTCATCTGAGTTTGCTGAATCGATAGCGTAAATTACACCTACTGAAAGACATGATACCAGAACTGTTATGCAAAGAATGATAACGAGTTTTTTGTTCATTGTTATTTTCATAATGTTACATCTCCTGTTCTATGTTTTTTGCGGTGACGGTTTGGTCTGTCTCCTACAAGAATATTATACCATGTCGAAAAATCGTTGTCAAGCAAGCATTAGTCCATCGAAAGGCTACAAATGTAGGAATTTGGTTGATTTTTTTGTATTGCTTATACAAAGCAAATATATGTGGTTGATTTTTTGGCTTTTTTGTGGTATCATAGACGAGATAACAATAGATTTATGGGAGAAAACAATGGCCGGAAAAATAATAATCGGAATCGACATAGGCGGAAGCACCACAAAAATAGTCGGATTCAATGTATCTGACGGAAAACGTGAGCTTATTCAACCGATCTTCGTTAAAGCCACCGACCCTATAACCTCGGTGTACGGTGCATTCGGTAAGTTTCTTGATTCAAATTCGCTCACTCTCGGCGATATCCGAAAAGTAATGATAACAGGTGCGGGTTCATCGTATGTTTCTAAATCAATTTACGACCTGCCTTGTGAAAAAATAGTGGAATTTAAGTCGATAGGTCTCGGCGGACTTTATCTTTCAAAGCTCGATAATGCGATAATCACAAGCTGCGGTACGGGAACTGCACTTGTATATGCTGAAAAGAACGCAGAACCTAAATACCTCGGTGGTACGGGTGTTGGCGGCGGTACTCTTGTGGGACTTTCAAAGAAGCTGCTTTCAATGGATAACGTAGAGCATATCTCAAACCTTGCGAAAAACGGAACTACCGAAAAGGTTGACCTCAAGATTAAAGATATCACAAAACAGGATATAGTACCCGGATTCGGAGATATTATGACTGCTTCAAACTTCGGTTTGATGGATGACAGAGCAACTTCCGCAGATATAGCACTCGGTATCATCAATATGGTTTTTGAAACGATAGGTATGGTTTCGATTTTTGCTGCACGTCAGTACGGTATACGAGACATAGTTCTTACGGGAAACCTTTCGGGAGTAAGTCAGGCACCCGATATTTTTGCAACACTCAACCGTATGTTTGATATGAACTTTATAATTCCCGACAATTCACGCTTCGGTACAGTTATCGGTGCGGCTCTTGCAGGAATAAATGATTAATACGCCAAAACACCCGACAGAAATGAGATTTGCTTTCTCAACTGTCGGGTATTTTTTATCCGATTATCTCACGTGCAAGCTGTTCTGCAAAAATCTCAGCACTGATCATGGCTTCGTTGTGTGTGGATGCACATGAACCTATCTCTACGATCAGCGAACCCTTTCGGTATTGCTGATTAAACGATGCGGAACGCAGATTTATATGCCGCATAAGACCTTCGTTTTCCTCAGATATCGTGCATTGCAGACGTGCGGCGAGTGTGAGATTATCCTGCCATCCTACATGACCTGAACCACCGTGGTCTGTGCCGATAACAAACATCATCTGAGCTGCCTTTACCTTGCCGTTGAGTGTAGCGGTGGGTGCATAATATTCGCCGTCAGAGCCGATTATGGAGTCACGGTGAATGTCAATTATGTACGATATGGAGGGATATTCCGCTATGAATTTTTTTATTGCAAGTGAAGCATTGTAATAAGCCATGTTGAAGTCGGGAGAATCGAAAAGCTCCCTTGAGTGTATTGTGGAAATTCCGTTTTTCTCAAGTATCTCTGCGACCTTATCACCAAGTGAAACCACATTTTTGTCTTTGTCAGAGCTTCTGTAATTGTCGTCGGATGTGTCGGAGTAGCTTTCACTTCCGTGAGTATGTAGAAGCAACACGACAGGCTCGTTTTCTCCGTAGTTTTTGTAAAGCTCATTAAGTGTTGGAATGACCCTTCCGTTTTCGATAAGTGCTTGAGTATTCGGCTCATACGGAGTTTCGTTTGACAGCTCAATTTTTACGGGAGTTATGGTGTATTCGGGCTGTTTGTTATCAGCTGTTTCTGCTTTTTCGAGTGTCTCGGCTTCGGATTCGATGTTTTCTGCGACAGTTTCAGACTTAACTTCGGTTTCAGCCTCGATAAGTACAGCTTCACGTCCGGATATCACTTTTATTGCTGTCAGAGTGAGCTTTTCAGCTGAAATATCGAGCTTTCCTATGATGAATGATGCGACACATACAGTGATAACGAGTGAGATAAGGCACATAGCAGACGTGAATATCCCACGTATTATTACGCTTGCTCTTGTGTGAGGGTTTGGTTCGTCATTTGTGTTGTATTCCTCATTTTCAGGTTTTTCCGTTGCAATCAGCTGAATTTCGTTTTTTTTGTCCATATTTTGCACCCCTCCGTTTCCGCTGAGCTGTAATAATATATGCTTTGTATTCTCCGTGAATGTCATATGACGATGCTATTTTCGGGAAAGTATCGTTTTTGTAACGGCTGCTGCAATTACGGATGAATAAAAATCTATCACGTAATCGCATTCGGAGATGGTGAGGAGCTTTTCAGAGTGATACAAAACGGTAGGCACTCCGATAGATATGACACGGCAGGGCATAGTGTCGGAGCTTATTTCACCTGACGTGTGTGCAAGTGCCGAACCGGGAGTCAGACCTGCGTTGTGTATCTGTATTACGTTGCCAAGACGGTTTATGTCCGGTGTCGCAAGTGAATCTACGGTGAGAAGCACATCGGCATTGACACATTCCGCAGCGGACAAAATCAAACGTGAGGTGTCGATGCCAGTCTGGGATGGAGTGCCGGGGGAGAGAACATACAGATTTTTCGATACATTGCAGGAGAGCTTTTTTGCGGTCAGTGAGCCGAGACTGTCGGAGGTGATAAAGCGGTTTCCGATGCCTGCGACAAGAAAAGAGGTTGAGTTTACCGTTGAATTTGTAATCAGTTTTTCGATGCATGACGAGAGGGAAGAGAGTGCTGAGTGCGGCTTTTTCCATGTGTTACCTGAGTCAACAGTACAGCAGAAAAGCTGATTTGAGCGACCTATATTTACTCGATATCCATCAAGAAAAATGCTCTCCGTGACAGGTATCCGCAGAGCTTTTGAGGACTCTGTGAGGCTTCTGTCTGCGATAATATCGGTTTCAAAAACCATGGCAGTGGCTCCTTATTCATTATTTAGGCTTATTTTGCTCATGATGGGCTGTTATATGTATTTATTTTTGAGATAATCGTCGGTAAACTGCACAAAAATTGAAGCTCAAATTGTGCATTCAGATGAATCTTGACAAGAACCTCAATAATTGTGTTGATTATTTTAAAAAAAAGTGCTATAATGGGGTAAGTTTAAACGACACGTATAACTACGCTTTATTCAAGAAGCACGAGGAGGATTAACTTAATCATGAAAAAAGTGTTATCCCTTATCCTTGCAATGCTGATGATGTTATCAGTTGCAGCCGGATGTACAACACTGGAAAAAGACCCTACTGACCCTGAGGGCGAAAAATACGATAAGGGTGCTATTATCGATATGTATCTCACTACCGAGATATATAACTTTGACCCCCAGCTGAGTATCACCGATGATGCACAGCTCAAGATCTTCAACCTTATTTATGAAGGTCTTACAACAATCGATGAAAACGGTAAGTGGAAAAACGCAGGTATGAAGAGCTACAAAGTCGATGTAGATGACGGCGAAGAGTTCACAATCCTCGTTACCCTTAACAGCAACAAGTGGAGTGACGGTCGTACCGTTCAGGCTTCCGACTATGTTTACGCTTGGAAGAGACTCCTTGATCCCGATTCAACAAGCGAAGCATCTTCACTTCTCTATGACATCAAGAATGCAAGAGACGTAAAGATGGGTGACGCTACTATCGACGACCTCGGTATCGCTGCCGTTGATACATACGTTATCGAAATCGAATTCGAACAGAAGATAGACCTTGACCAGTTCTTCGAAAACTGCTCATCCGTAGCTCTCGTTCCTCTCCGTGAAGACGTTATCACACGTTACGGCGACGATATCTGGGCTCAGAAAGCTACTACTATCGTTACAAACGGTCCGTTCTCCCCCAAGGATATCACCTACGGTCAGACTCTCCGTCTCGAACGTTCTTCCTACTACTACATCGACCAGGATAAGAACGAAAAGCTCGACAAGTATGTAATTCCTTACAGACTTCTCACAAAGTATAGCGAAGGCAACGCAGAAATTCAGCTCAACTCTCTCCTTGAGGGTGGCATCTACTATGATGGCGAAATTCCGCTTTCACAGAGAGCTGCATATGCAAGCAGTGCTATCGTTACAGATATGATGACAACACACACATACGTGTTCAATACAACAAACGAACTTTTTGCTAAACCCGAAGTAAGACTTGCTCTTTCTAAGGCTATCGACAGAAATCAGATCGTTTCTCTCATTACATTCGCTAAGCCCGCAACAGGCTATGTCCCCTACAAGGTATTTGATACAACTTCCGGTACATCCTTCCGTGATGTTGGCGGTGAAGTCGTTTCTTCCACAGCAGATGTAGCAGGTGCTAAGAGCCTTCTCTCATCCGCAGGTGTAAACGGTGGTACATTCACTCTCAAGGTTCGTGATAACGAAGTAGATCTCGCTATTGCTAACTACGTTGCAGGCGTTTGGGGTGACCTCGGATTCACAGTAACTGTTGAAGCTGTTAAGTCAACACCCAACCAGGCAGACTCTTCTATTTATGTTGATAACTTCCAGGTAGCTTATGATACAGGCGACTTTGAGGTTATCGCTATCGACATGAATATGCTCTCAACAGATGCATTCGGTGCTCTTTCACAGTTTGCTCCCGCATTCTCCGGAAACGGCGTTGATATGGACTCTGAGAACTACGACCTCCACGGTCACATCACAGGCTATAACAACGAAGAGTACAACGCACTTATCGAATCTGCTTATGCTGAAAAGGACAGAGCTGCAAGAGCTACTATCCTCCACCAGGCAGAAGAGAAGCTCATGGCTGATATGCCTGTAATGCCTCTCGTATTTATGCAGGATGCTTACGTTTACTCTGACGTTCTTTCAGGTATCGGTACTGACTACTATGGCACAAGAAACTTCAAAAAGACAAAGATGAAGGACTATATGACATACAAGCAGGCAACCGACACATCTGAAACTAAGGCTGCTGAATAAACCAAAATTTTCCTAACAGATAAAACGGGGAGGACTTAAACTTCCCGTTTTATTTAGTTAGTAAGGTCAAAACCTGCCGTGCAGCTTTCGGTGGGAATGACTTAACGCTAAACAAAGAAGGAGGCAGACCCTTGTGGCGAATTTTGTCATATGGGGAGAAATATGCCGGAAACATTCCACTCGCCTCAACAGGTAAAAGTATTTATACTTTATTTGCTCGAAAAAGTCGGTTATCCGCTTGACTACAATGACCTTGCGACTATTATTATTCGTGACGGCTATGTCGATTATTTCGATTTTGTAACATATTTCCATGAGCTTCTCGAAGATGGTCATATCAAAAAAATAAGCACACCGATACTTCCGGATAAAAAAAGCACGGATGAGTCGGCAGCTGAAAATGATGAGACTGCAAACGACGAAGCTGCTCAGACACGTGACCAGTACGAGGTCAGTGATACAGGCAGAATGATAGCAAAAGGACTTGCAGATGACTTGCTTCTTGCGGCAGTACGTGAAAAAAGCTATATATCGGCAATGCGTCATTTGTCGCTTGAAAAAAGAGGTGCTGTTGTCGATCATCGTATTGAAATGGTCGGAGACGGTTCGTACATATTCCATTGCTCCATAAAGGATTGCGACGGTATGGCGTTTGACCTTGCACTTAGAGCTGATTCTTACCTTCAGGTTTCACGTATGCGTATGAACTTTGAAGATAAGCCCGATGTAGTTTACAGGGGAATAATCGCTCTTGTGACGGGAAATGTAAATTACCTTTTTGAAAAATAATTTCAGATTTTGTTAAATAATGCCGTGAGATGTCAAAAAAGCTAATTGAAGCTATGCGACAACAAATTAACTCCGACACATTGTTTAAATAATGAAAAAAAGTCTGAAATATTTGTAAAAAGCTATTGACAAATTTTGAATTTGTGATATAATTGTACCAAAGTAATTATTATTCTTTTCGGAGTTTTGATTTTGAAGAACGAAACGTCAACGCTTCTCGAACGATTCAGAAACGGTGACGAGACTGCGTTTGATTCTCTTGTAAAGGAGTATCAAGGTCTTACCGAAGCAGCCGTAAAGCGTTTTCTTCCGTCGTTTGATATCAAGGATGGTGAGAATCCTGCGTTCGGTGCTGAGGATCTTCGGCAATGTGCGGCTCTTGCGTTATATAAAGCAGCCAGTACTTATGTTGATGGTAATAACGTCAGCTTTGGTTTGTATGCTAAGGTATGCGTGAATAATGCACTTATTTCTACCCTCAGAAAGTATAAAACTGAACAGAAACGTCAGCGTAAAGCAATGGAAAAAGCGAGCAGACCTGCTGCTGATCCGATAGTGCTTCTTATAAATGCTGAGGATGATGCACAGTTTATAACTAAGATCAAAACAGAACTGTCAGATTTTGAAAAAAGTGTTTTTGAACTGTATATTAGTGACAAGTCCACTCGAGAGATCGCGGAGAAACTCGGACGAAGTGAAAAGTCCGTCAGCAACGCCCTGTATCGCATGAAGGTTAAGATAAAAGGACTTCTGAAAGATTAAATTCGTATTTCACCGTTAAACGGTTTGAAATAATACGCCCAGATAGCTTAACTCAAGAGCGTTGTTGTCAAAGGTGACGATGAGTAACCGCCGAGGGCAAAAATTCCATCTATTCTAATTCAAAGCGAGGAAAAAGAAATGTTCGAGGACAAGACTTTAGTTTGCAAGGAATGCGGTAACGAATTCGTATTCACAGCTGGCGAGCAGGAATTCTATGCAGAAAAGGGTTTCCAGAATGAACCCCAGAGATGCAAGGCTTGCCGTGACAAGAGAAAGAATGCAGGTCGTGAACCCAAGGAAATGTTTGAGACTGTTTGTGCTAACTGCGGTAAGGTTGCAAAAGTTCCTTTCCAGCCCAGCAACGACAGACCTGTATACTGCTCTGAATGCTTTGCAGCTATGAAGCAGCAGTAATTTGAGTTTATATAACTGATTTTATACTCGAAGCTAAGGGATGCGGGAGACCGTATTCCTTTTCTTTTGCAAAAAAAAACCACAGCGTAGGAATTATGGTTAGTCCTTACTGTGGGGATTTTTTTTATTTTGTTTCTCGAAATATCATTGTGTGAACTACGTTTGTGTTCCCGAACTTCTTACCTCTGTCATATAA
>CAYTLG010000078.1:0-9201 GCA_964438725.1 uncultured Ruminococcus sp.
AGTACAGGGACCCGCTGCTCCCCCGGCTGGTATGGCCTTGATTCACGAGTTATTTTGCTTGTTGATTGCTATTTGATTATCAATACTCGCCTATTATATCACAACATTTTTACTTTTTCAATACACTTCTGCATTAATTCACTTTTTGTTTAAAATTCGATAGTTCCATAATACTCACGTCCACATCCCAGTTCTTCCTCAATTCTGAGAAGTCTGTTATATTTTTCACATCTTTCAGAGCGTGCGGTGGCTCCTGTTTTAATAAATCCCGCATTCATTCCGACCGCAATATCGGCTATTGTTGTGTCGGAAGTTTCACCGGAGCGGTGTGATATAATGGTTTTGTATCCGTATCGTCTGGCACATCGTATTACCTCAATTGTTTCCGTAATTGTACCGATTTGGTTCGGCTTTATCAGTATTGAGTTTCCACAATGGTTTTTTATCCCATCAATCAGCTTTTTCGGATTGGTAACAAAATAATCGTCTCCAACCAGCATAACAGAATCACCGAGTGTCTCCGTCATTCTGCTCCACCCATTGTGGTCATCCTCACCCAGACCGTCCTCAAGCGATATTATCGGATATTTGCGTACAAGCTCTCTCCATTCCGATATAAGCGAGTCACTGCCGCGCTTTTTTCCGCTTTTCGGCTGTACATATTCCTCACCGACAGCCCATTCACTTGCCGCCGCATCCAGAGCTAACTTTACTCGACCTGTATAGCCTGATTCATCAATGGCGGACATGATATAATCAAGTGCTTCTGTGTGATTTTTTAAATTTGGTGCAAACCCACCTTCATCTCCTACTGTTGTAATGTGTCCATCATTTTTAAGTAATCGTCCGAGTGTGTGATATATCTCACATCCTGCACGCAGAGCTTCCGAGAATGTTCCGAATCCAATAGGCATTATCATAAACTCCTGAATATCAAGGTTGTTCGCAGCATGAGCCCCACCGTTTAAAATATTCATCATCGGAATCGGCATTACCGCACCGGAGATACCACCGATGTATCTGTAAAGAGGAATACGGTAATGCTTTGCTGCGGCCTTTGCACAGGCGAGTGATACCGAAAGAATAGCATTTGCACCGAGAACGGACTTGTTTTCGCTGCCGTCAAGTCGTAACATGGTGCTGTCCGCAATAGCAGTATCACATACAAGCCCATGTAACGCCTCTGCAATTCTTCCGTTCACATTTTCGACAGCTGAAAGCACACCACGCTCCATGTATCTTTTTGAATTTCTGTCACGCAGCTCATGTGCTTCATATTTTCCGGTGGATGCACCCGATGGAGCAGCAGCAACACCGACCGAACCATCCGTAAGAGTTACCATTGCTTCTATGGTAGGATTACCTCTTGAGTCAAGTATCTCCCTTGCGTGTACGTTTTCTATTACCGTGCGACATTTCATATTTATAATACTTCCTTATATCATCATTTCGGAGCTATATCAGTCTCCGCTGAGTAATATTATTTGCAATTTCGTATAAAAATATTTTGAAAAATCCTTGATTTTTGATGTAATTTAATATATACTTGCATTAACATAATAAATCACTAAAAGGAGACAAATTTATGAAACTCGAAGAACTGACCGTTTTAAAGCCAGCTCCGACCCCCGGTGACACATCATGGTTTACACATGACCGTTTTGGTATGTTCATTCACTGGGGTCTTTATGCTCTCGGTGCAAGACATGAATGGCTGAAAAACTACGAACGTATTCCGACAGAGGTGTATGACAAGTATTTCAAGCATTTTGATCCCGACCTTTATGACCCGAACCTTTGGGCTGAAGCTGCGGCAGATGCGGGCATGAAGTATTTTGTTATCACTACAAAGCACCATGAGGGATTCTGCCTTTGGGACAGTGCTTATACCGACTATAAATCCACAAATACTCCTTACGGAAAAGATATCCTGACCCCGATGGTGGATGCATTCCGTTCAAGAGGGCTTCGTACCGGATTCTACCACTCACTTCTCGACTGGCATCATCCAGACTATACCGTTGACGAGTGCCACCCCATGAGAGATAACGCCGAATATGCTTCACACGACAGTGAAAGAGACCTCAACAGATACGTAGACTACCTTCATGCACAGACAGAGGAGCTTTTGAAAAAATACGACCCTGTTGATATAATCTGGTTCGACTTTTCTATCGGTGCTTCAAACAGATATCCCGGAAAAGGAAAAGATGAGTGGAGAAGTGAAGAACTTATCCGCAAGATACGTGCTATAAACCCTAAAATTATGATAGATGACCGTCTCCAGATAGACCAGGATATCAAAACTCCGGAGCAATACATGCCAGATGAATGGTATAAGGTCAATGGTGTTCCCGTAGTATGGGAGGGCTGTCATACATTCTCAGGTTCATGGGGATATTACAGAGACGAACAGTCCTGGAAGAGCGTAGACCAGCTTCTGAAAATGCTTATAGACAGCGTTTCTATGGGTGGTAACCTGCTTCTTAACGTAGGTCCCACAGGCCGTGGAGAGTTTGACGAAAGAGCATACGACAGACTCCGTGGAATCGGAAAATGGATGAAGAGACATTCACGCTCAATTTACGGCTGTACACAGGCACCTCTTGAATTTGAATGCCCGAAAGATTGCCGTTATACCTATAATCCCGAAACACAGAGACTATATCTCCATATGTACAGCTGGCCTTTCGGTAAGATTAGACTCAGCGGAGAGGTTGCGGAACACGTAGATTATATTCAGATTCTTTCAGATGCTTCCGAGCTTCCGTTCTCATACAATGCAGAGCAGAGAATCGCAGATGTTCCGCTTCCGATATATAAGCCCATGAACGCAGACATTCCCGTTCTTGAAATATTCCTCAAGTAAGTAATAATAAAAGCTCCCGTGACATAGAATCTAACTGTGCCATAAGGAGCTTTTGTTATTTGGAGGAGAATTATGCTGATACACACAGTCGAAAGCGGAGATACTATCTATTCAATAGCACGTGAATACGGAGTCCCACCCTCAAGAATAATTACCGACAATATGCTGACCGAACCCTCTTCTTTGCCGGTTGGTCAGAATATTGTGATATTATTTCCGAAAGTTACCCATACAGTGCGTGGAGGTGAAACAGTTACCGCAATAGCTGAAATGTACGACACAACAGTTGATGAGCTGTATCGTAATAATCCGATTTTGGGTGGCAAATCTAATATTCGTCCAAGCCAAGTCTTGAATATTTCATATGAAGCACCGCCATTCGGAGAGATAACTTCAAACGGATATGCGTACGGTAATATCGACCGCTCTACATTAAGACGAACACTACCGTACCTCACATATCTGTCTGTCTTTTCGAGCGGAATAGCAGATGACGGAAGCCTTATACCACCCGACGGAGAGGTAGAGCTTATAGGTATAACTAAGGAGTACAGTACAGTTCCGCTTCTTGTTCTTACATCACTGACAGAAGATGGTGTTTTTTCTGCCGAAAGAGTGCGTAAAGTCTTATCTGACGAAAATATGATGAAAACTGTCATATCAAATACTGCGGAGTCCGTTCGTGAAAAAGGCTACGGTGGAGTTGATGTCGATTTTGAGTATATTCCGGCAGAGCTTGCCGAAAAGTATGTTGAATTGATACGACTGATGAAAACTGAACTCGGCGATGATTACCGTGTATTTGTGTCCCTTGCACCGAAATATTCATCAGACCAGGTCGGTGCATTGTATCAGGGGCATGACTATAAGGGACTTGGCGAAGCTGCAGATAAAGTCCTGCTTATGACCTATGAATGGGGATATGCCTATGGAGAGCCAATGCCTGTTGCTCCGCTGAATCAAGTAACACGTGTTGTGGATTATGCTCTCAGCGAGATTGATAGAAATAAGATACTCATGGGACTTCCGAACTATGGATATGACTGGACACTTCCGTTTGTCAAAGGAGAATCACGTGCGGAGTCTCTCACTAATGCAGAAGCGGTAAGACGTGCAGTTCGATATGGAGTCGGGATAAAATATGATGATACCGCACAGTCTCCGTATTATACCTATACTGACAGACCAAAGACTTATTCCGATGCAAAAGAGCATATAGTTTGGTTTGAGGATGCACGTTCTGCTCAAGCAAAGCTGAGACTTATTGCAGAGAAAATGCTTGACGGAGGTGGAGTATGGAATATAATGAATTTTTTCACACCACTTTGGATAATAATGAACCGTTTGTTTGATATAAGAAAAGTTTGAACGATTTTTTGACGGAATAATGTATAAAGATTGATATGTTCCCGTTTTTGTGCTATAATTAGTCAAGCACAATAAAAGGAGCAGAAATAATGGATAACATTAAAATTACAAATGACCTTATCGAGTTTCTTGATGCTTCTCCCACAGCGTTCCAAGCTGTACATGAGATAGGCAAAAAGCTCGATGAGGTAGGCTTTACAAAGCTTGGTGAACACGAAGCATGGGATGTAGTTCCCGGTGGAAAGTACTATGTCACAAGAAACGGCTCATCTGTAATCGCATTTACCGTACCTAAGGAATATGCAAAGTCATTTATGATTACAGCAAGCCATACAGACAGCCCTACCTTCAAGCTCAAATCCTCATATGAAGTTGAGGCTTGCGGTAAGTATGTGAAGCTTAATGTTGAGGGCTACGGCGGAATGATCCTTTCTTCATGGCTCGACAGACCCCTCTCGATTGCAGGTCGTCTCATCGTAAAGGAAAACGGAAAGATAGTTTCAAAGCTTGTTACTATTGACCGTGACCTTGTTCTCATTCCCAACGTCGCAGTTCACCAGAACAGACAAATAAACGGCAGCTTCTCATATAACATCGCAGTTGATATGATGCCTCTTTATTCCGCAAAGGATAAGCTCGGCAGCCTCAAAAAGATTGCCGCTGAATATGCAGGTTGTGAAGAAGAAAACGTGATTGGAGCAGACCTCTACCTTTATAACCGCACAAAGGGTACAGTATGGGGAGCAGGAGATGAATTTTTCTCCGCAGGAAGAATCGACAACCTCCAGTGTGCATACGGAACTCTCATGGGCTTCATAAATGCAGCAGACGAAGCTAAGGCAATAAACGTGTATTCCTCATTTGACAACGAAGAAACAGGTAGTGCAACAAAGCAGGGGGCAGGTTCACAGTTCCTCAGCGATACACTTGCAAAGATAGCAGATAAGCTCGAATTCAATGTATCTGAAGCACTTGCCTCATCTTTCATGATATCCGCAGACAATGGTCACGCAAAGCACCCGAACCATCCTGAATTTTCCGACGGTGCAAATTCTCCTGCACTTAACGAGGGTGTAGTAATCAAGGAAAACGCAGCTCAGAAATATACCACAGATGCTTTCTCAGCAGCTGTATTCACAGAAATATGCAAGAAAGCAGAAGTCCCCACTCAGCGTTTCGCAAACAGAAGCGATATGGGCGGCGGTTCAACTCTCGGCTCTATATCTAACACCAATGTTGCACTTATGACAGTAGATATCGGTCTTGCACAGCTTGCAATGCATTCCTCATATGAGACAGCAGGTACAAAGGATACCGGCTACATGATATCCGCAATGACAGAGTTCTATAAGTCAAAGCTCACAGCAGACGCTGACGGATCATATACTCTTGAATAAATAGAATCTAAACAGGTGTGAATTATCATGCCTGTTTTTTACATAACAAAAAAGCAGACTACATAACGTGAGTGCAGTCTGCTTTTGTTTAATTTAAGTTAATAGCTCAGAGAAGGTCGGAAACCTTTTTGTCACCGTATACGTTCTGCCAGTCCTTGGTGAAGCCATCAATTGCATGGTCGGTAAGAGGATGGTAGATGAGCATCTCAAAGAGTTCGGGATTGATAGTAACAGACTGAGCACCGGTAAGCGATACCTTGTGAACCTGTTCAACATTCTTGAAACTTGCAGCAAGAACCTTTGTCTTGATACCGTAAAGGTCAAATACTTCGACAATTTCGCTTACTACGTTTACACCATCGGCAACAACATTGTCAAGACGGTTTACGTAGGGAGCAACAAAGTCAGCACCTGCTTTAGCTGCCATAAGAGCCTGTGTCTGTGTGAAGATAGCGGTCATTGTAACACCGATACCCTTAGCTTTGCACATTTCGGTAGCCTTGAGACCCTCAGCATTTATCGGAATTTTGATATAGAAATTATCACCGACAACTTCCTTTATCATTTCAGCTTCCTTTACGATTTCGCTTGCTTCGGTAGCTGTTGTCTGAACGTGGAGCATCTTGTCGTCACCGATTATGTCACGGATGTCACGTATGAGCTTTTTAAACTCTGTCTTTTCACGTGCAATGATAGTCGGGTTGGTAGTTACACCGTCAATGGGGAAATATTCGGCACATTTTTTGATTGCACCAAGGTCTGCTGTGTCAACAAGAAATAACATGATAAATTCTTCCTTTATTGAAATAGTTTTTTCATTGACTCAAGTATACCATTAATTTTGTGTTTTGACAATGTTCCACTTGCCGTATTTAAAACAGTGTGAAAGTCAGCGTTTAGTGTATTTTTAACAAAATATAACGTGAGACTCCACATAAGTTCACAAAAACAAGATAAGTTCACATATTTTTTTGTGTGATATAAAATATGTGCTGTTAACAACGTGATTAAATAACATTTGAACGTTAATGATTTACGACCGTCGCAACCGTAAACAAATCGTAAATTAAATCGCAAACGGCTTTTATAAAAGTCGATTGGATGATATAATTATGGGTGGCTTATTATTCAAAGATAAAATACAGAAAAAGAGGCACCCTTAGAAATGAAACGTATTCTTGCATTGATACTCTCCGCACTTATGCTCTCCGTATTTGCATCATGTTCGTCGAAAACGGTGAGTGACGATACAACAAACGATACCGAAACAACAGGTACAAATACCATAACCAACAATACCGCCGAGACTGCATTTGACTACAAAAACAGCGACCTCAGCACAATGGTTGAACTTGGTTCATATAGAAAGCTTGATGTAGTAAAGGCATCGGTTGAGCTTACAGAAGAAGAATTTGACGCATCCATAGATCAGCTTATTGAAAGCTATGCGTATCATGGTCAGATTACAGACCGTGCCGTAGAAGAAGGCGACAATGTAGTATGTGATTACAGCGGTTATCTTGACGGTGAACTGTTCAGTGGCGGAAGTGCAACCGACTCCACACTTACAGCTGCTTCCGGTACAGGCTATATAGATGGATTTGCAGAGGCATTCATTGGTAAGAATGTCGGTGAAGAATTCAGCTTCAACGTAACATTCCCTGAAGATTACGGTACAGAAACACTTAACGGTAAGGAAGTTACATTCAAGGCTACTGTAAAGTATATTGTCGGTGATTATATCGTACCTGAACTTACCGATGAATTTGTTAATACCAACTTCGGCTATGACAACGTGGATGAGTGGAAGATAGCATACCACGCAACAGTAAGCGAGCAGAAGGAATACTATGTGGAAAACCAGATGTATTCCGAACTTTGGGCAAATATTGTTGAGTCTTCAAATGTTATAGCTTATCCGGAAACTGAAGTACAGCGTGTCTATAATGAAACAAGAGCTATGTATGAAGCATACGCAAGCTACTATGGCACTACCTACGATATATTCCTTTCAAACTATATTGGAATGACCGATGAAGAGCTTCTTGAGGAATGCCGTAAAACAGTAAAAGAAGACCTTGTAATGTACGCAGTTGCTGATGAGCTTAATATTGAAGTAACCGGAGAGGATTACGCAGAACAGATTGCATTCTTCTGTGATTATTATGGAGCAACAGAAGAAGAACTTCTCAGCTATTACGGTGAAGAAGCAATAAATAAGACTATTCTCTGGCAGAAGATGCTTGAAACAATAGCTCCCATGAATAATATAATAGAGCAGTAATTTGCTTGAAAAACGGTAAGTCACTTAGGCTGCCGTTTTTCTTTAATGAGGTGTTTATTATGTATATATATGCCGATAATGCCGCTACAACTAAGATAAGCGAAAAAGCAGCGGCTGAAATGCTCCGTGTGATGAAAGAATCATGGGGAAATCCGTCTAGCTTGCATACAGTAGGTCAGGATGCATTATGTGAGCTTGAGAAAGCAAGAAAAACAGCAGCAGATGTCCTCGGATGCACCCCTAATGAAATTGTGTTTACATCGGGTGGCAGTGAGTCTGATAATCAGGCAATAGTTTCGTCTGCATTGTATGGTGCTGAAAACGGCAAAAAACATATCGTTACAACGGCTTTTGAACATCATGCGGTTTTAAATACAGTTGAACGTCTGTCGCAATATGGCTTTGAAGTCACTCTTGTTCCGGTTGAAGAAAACGGAATCGTTGACCTTTGTAAAGTTGAACAGGCAATTAGAGAAGATACAGCGGTTGTGTCTGTAATGTACGTGAATAATGAGATAGGCACAATACAGCCGATAAACGAAATAGGAAAAATATGTCACAAGCATGGCGTTATCTTTCATACGGATGCAGTTCAGGCATTCGGACACATCGGTATCAGCTTTGAACACGTGGATATGCTCTCACTATCGGCACATAAGTTTCATGGTGCAAGAGGAGCAGGTCTTTTGTATGTGAAGGATGGAACACCTATATTTCCTTACATAAACGGAGGAGGTCAGGAGCATGGACTTCGTGCAGGTACTGAAAATCTGCCTGCGATCGTTGGAATGACCACCGCAATGACGGAAGCTATATATATGATGAATAATTCGGATAGACTTAAATCCGTGCGTGACAGAATAATCGCAGAGCTTGAGAAGATACCTAACTCTTACCTTAACGGAGACAGAGTACAGCGTCTGCCCGGAAACATTAACATGAGCTTTGCAGGGGTCGATGGTGAACCACTCGTGCTTATGCTCGATTTGAGAGGGATAGAAGTTTCGTCGGGTTCTGCCTGCACTGCTGGTTCACTTGAACCCAGCCATGTTTTACGTGCGATAGGACGCAGTGATGAGCTTGCTAAGGGTTCATTAAGACTTTCTCTTAGCGATGATATTACCGACGAAGAAGTTGAGTATATTATAAAAAATGTAATAGAGACTGTCACATTTCTGAGAGAGAGTTGAAATGCTTGCAAAAAACAATGAAATATGGTAGAATATCGAAAAATAAAGTAGTAGGTTGAAATATGAAGATGGTATCAAGGAACTTCAAAGGAT
>CAYTLG010000079.1:0-9136 GCA_964438725.1 uncultured Ruminococcus sp.
ACGTACTCCTTTTTGCATTATGAGTGCAACTTCATCAGAAAATTCTTCTGGCAATACATCAAATACTGTCTTTCCATCAACTGATTTAGGAAGCCCTGCATTCGGTTTAAGAAGCACAGGAACAGAGCATTTTTCAAGCAACTCTTCTGCAACTTTAATGAGTTGGTGTGGTCCAAGTGAGCAGTTTGCACCGATAGCATCAGCACCCATACCTTCAAGCATAGCAACCATTGCCGACGGTGAAGCTCCTGTCATGAGTTTTCCATCTTCACTATAAGCATTTGATACAATTACAGGAAGTGTAGAGTTTTCTTTAACTGCAAGAAGTGCTGCTTTTGTCTCATAACTATCATTCATCGTTTCGATAATAATAAGGTCAACCCCGTATTTTACACCGAGCTTTACAGTTTCAGCAAACACCTTCACTGCATCTTCAAAACCAAGCTCACCTAAAGGTTTAAGGAGCTTTCCAGATGGTCCTATATCCAAAGCGATAAACTTATCAGAATTTGAACAAGAGCTTTCTCTCGCCCTCTCAACATTAGCTACAGCGGCAGCAATTATTTTTTCAAGTTCATCAATAGAAAACTTAAGTATATTTGCACCAAATGTGTTCGTGCATACTACGTTACTTCCTGCATCATAATATGCTTTATGAATTGATGTAATTATATCCGGATGTGTAATGTTCCACCTTTCAGGCTGCTCACCGGGTTTAAGCCCTTGTGATTGCAATAATGTTCCCATTCCACCATCAAGATAGACATTGTTATTTTTTAAATATTCGCTGAAATTCATATAACACCTCTGTATGTGCAGTCCTTTTTATCACAGGCACTACACTTGTTTTTGTCAGACACACCACTTTTTCCTATTCCGACAATTGCCGTCACAGATTTGGTGGGAGACATTAGCATACTGTCGTTTAGTGTCAAACCTATCTTTCTTTCGCAATCAAGAACCGAAAATAACTCTTTCTGCGTATCAATCGGGAGATCTCCATAACCTGGACTAAAGCGAGATCTTGTTCCGCAATATTTATCCTCAAGTTCATCGCAGAACGCATTACAAAGTGCCTCGACACGTTCAGCACCCAAAGCCTGAATCACTATTGCCTTAGAAGGGGAGAGCCTGCTATATTTTGCTGTAAGTCTGTCAATACCTATACCTACCGTTGCGGCAAATATAATCGCCGATCGACAACCTGAAAGATTGTTAGCCAAATCATCAGACCTACATTTGAATAAATCGAAATCGCACATACCTCCATCTGAGGAAAATATTACCTCACGGAAACATAGTTTATATGTAAAAACTTCCGCAGCTTCTTTTATACTTGAATCAATGAGAGCTTCAATTTCAGGTTCACTTTTTCTGCATCCGGAATATCTTAAAACTTCTTCTCTACATATGGGAAGTGAAGAATATGTTCTTGTATATATAACTGAGTTCATTTTCCAAGTATATCAGAAAGATTACTCTGTATCTTCGCAGCAACATCAGGTTTATTCATAGAATAGACGTGAACATTGCTGATTCCATTTGCGTAAAGGTCGATTATCTGATCAGTTGCATAGGCTATTCCTGCCTGCTTCATTGCAAGTGGGTCATGACCAAATTTATCAACGAGGCTTTTAAATCTTTGAGGCATGAATGAACCTGACAGCTGAATTGCACGAGCAACCTGATTTGCATTTGTTATAGGCATGATACCGGGTATTATCGGTACAGTAATTCCTGATTCACGTATTTTATAAATGAAATTGTACAGAAGATTGTTATCAAAAAACATCTGGGTAGTAATAAAATCAACACCTGCATCAACCTTTTCCTTGAGATGTGCAATATCTTCCTTTTGATTTGAGCTTTCGGGATGTATCTCAGGATAACAAGCCGCTCCTATACAAAAATCAAATTCGCTCTCTTTAAGCTCATGTATCAAATCAATTGCGTGTTTATAATCCCATTGACTTCTGTCAGCATCAGCAAGATGTGACGGAATGTCACCTCTGAGTGCCATGATGTTCGTAATACCTGCATTTTTTATCTCAGATATCTTTTCATGTACAGTCTCACGAGTTGAAGAAACACAGGTAAGATGAGCCAATGTAGGAACACCATATGTTTCTTTTATATTTTTTGCAATATCAAGCGTATATTTACTTGTTCCTCCACCGGCACCATAAGTAACACTCATAAATGATGGATGGAGCTTTGCAATTTCTTCAGTTGCAGCTTTTACACTATCAAATGATGTATCGGTTTTCGGCGGAAATACTTCAAACGAAAGGGAAGCGACGTCTTTTTTCAACAAATCAATTATTTTCATGTATATATTTTCCTTAAAATTAGAATTGATTTTATTATACATCAAAAAATATGAGCAAATCAAGTTATATAGGTTATCATAGCGAAAAATTCGTTAAATAAATTCTGATTTTAACAAAACACAAACATTTCAAAAAAATATCGCAAACACAGAAAATGTATAATACAGTCACAACATGAATAAAGGAGTTAAACAAATGATAAGAATTGCAAATACATACGAGAAAATATCAGAGGCAGTAGTAGTTGGATACAAAAAAATTGAAAATGGCACCGTAAACGGATATAAGAAAATCGAAAACGGTGTTATAAATGGATTTAATTCAGTGTGCGATAAATTTATCGAGGTTCTGTTTTCCAAAGAGGGAGAAAGCGTTGAAGAGACAAAAAATAGACTTAAACTGAAATAATAAAAACAAAACACAAACATTTCGCAAAAAACTTAACAACATACATATGGTAAAATAACACCACAATAAACGAAAGAGGTATCAACAATGAACAGAAACGACCAGGAATATCTTGTACAAAAAATCCGCACACAGTATACAGAAAAATCTCACACTGAGCTTGATGAACTGAAAGAACTCGACAGAAAAGCAAAAAGACCCGCAACAGTTTTCTCATATATATTTGGAAGCATTTCAGCACTTATAATGGGATGTGGAATGAGCTTTGTAATGACAGATATCGGCAGTAAACTTGGCATCGTGGAATCCATTCCTATTGGAATAGTGGTTGGCTGCATTGGACTCATTATGTCGATTATCAACTATCACATCTACAAGAAAATGCTTGCATCAGGTCGTGAAAAGTATGCAGAGAGAATAATAAGAATCAGCGATAAAATCATGAACGCTTAAATAAACTATCAGAAAAAATGGATGTAACAAATACAAATTCATAAACATCTGAATTAATTCAATACTTAAATAAGACCGTCAGGATGGAATTATTCCGGCGGTCTTATTCAATTTAGTTGATTTATTAATACTTTTTTGATATAATCTGTTTGTAAATTCGGCACCAATGCGAAGAATAATTAATGTACAAAGGATGTATTTGCATGAGTATAACTATTGAAAAAGCTACCTACACAGATGCAGAAGCAATACTGAAATATATGAAACAAATAGGAAGTGAAACTGATAATCTGACATTTGGTTTGGAAGGTTTTGCTTGCACAATTGAGGAAGAAGCAGCTCATATTAAACAAATAGAAAACTCCTACGATGATGTTATGTTTGTTGCAAAGGACAATGGTCGAATCATTGGTGATGCCAGTTTGAGTCGTTTGCCACGTCGAATGAAACATCGTGGGGACTTTGGAATATCGGTCATACATGAGTACTGGAACAAGGGGATTGGCAGTAGATTATTGAGTGAGATAATCAATTTTGCCAAAGAAAATTCATTTGAAATAATAGAACTGCAAGTTCGTAGTGACAATACAGCAGCAATCCATCTTTATGAGAAATTCGGCTTTCAAAAGTTCGGAACACATAAAATCTTTTTCAAAATTGGTGAAGAGGAAATACCTTTCGATTATATGTATTTAAAGATATAGTCGTTGATACAATTTACCGGGAGATACAAACAATGGAAATAAAACATTATACAAAAGAACGTATATCGGATGTACTTCAATTTGAGCGTGATCTTCGCTCTGAAGAGGACTTTTGGGGATGGGAAATTGACAAGAAGTATATAGCAGAGGTAACGGAGAGCTTTGACAAACCTGAATTTGCTGACTCTCTGTCTCTGCTTGCTTATATTGATAGCAAGGTAGTTGGAAGAATCGACTGTGCATTGATTCACAGCCACTTTGACGGCAGTGTAAAAGCGTATCTTGACTGGATATGCGTAATCAAAAGCTACCGTCATAAGGGCGTTGCTCAGGCATTGATGACTGCACTGAGACGAGAACTGAAAGAGAACGGCATAGATACTCTCATTGGGCTTATTGCCTCTAACGAAGATGCTCAGCATTTTTATAGAAACCTTCACAATGCCGAAATTAGAGACGAGGGAATTTGGATTGAACCATAATCAATCGGTCCTCGATATTTGCAGAGTATTGCCACAAAAAAACGACTGCACTGGAATATTTAAGAACATACCGTCAACTTTTCGCACATTGCGACTAGCAGGCGGTCTTTTTTTGCAGTTATCTTTAAATACAAACAAAATCTTAACATATCCGTGCTATAATACAATATAACAGTGACAATAACGGAGGTATTAATATGTTTAAGATTTTGATTGTAGAAGATGATAAAGAACTTAATAGAACCGTATGTACATATCTAAATGCAAACGGATATGATGCAGTAGGATGTCTTAATGCCAATACAGCATATGATGAACTTTATGAGCATAAATTCGATTTGATAGTATCTGATATAATGATGCCTGGTACAGATGGATTTGAGTTTGCTGACAGTGTTCGTGATACCGATAAAGATATACCAATAATTTTCATGACTGCTCGTGATGATATCGCAGCAAAACAAAAGGGATTTCGTGTCGGCATTGACGACTATATGGTCAAACCAATATACCCGGAAGAGCTTTTATTGAGAATAGGTGCCTTACTCAGACGTGCAAAGATAATGTCATCTAAAAAGCTTGAGATAGGACACTTTGTTATTGATGCGGAAGAGCATACAGCATATCTTGACGATGAAGAGATAAATCTTACCAATCGTGAATTTATGATACTATATAAGCTGCTCAGTTATCCTAAAAAGACATTTACTCGCACCCAGCTTATGGATGAATTTTGGGACAGTGACACCGAAACATCTCCAAGAGCAGTGGACGTTTATATGACCAAATTGCGTTCAAAACTTACAGGATGTGATGACTTCGAGATAAAAACAGTCCATGGACTTGGATACAAGGCAGTCATAAAATGAAAGAAAGCCATATCAGAAGCGTTCTTAGGTTTGTAAGTAACTACTTCTTGTTTTTTCTGCTTGTTGCATTCGTCACTACAAGCTGTATGATGCTTTTTGTTACAACCTTTGCAGAAAACATGAACCTCTTACTTACCGGAGAAAACCTCAATACTGCCGCAAAACTGACATTCGGAAATGTACTTCTACTCAGTTTCTTATTCACTGTATTAGATACAATAAGGCGTAAAATTACGATTGATATTCCATTAAAGAAAATCGAAAAAGCTGCCGAAAAGATAACTCAAGGTGATTTTACTGTTAGATTAAAGCCAATGACAGGTTTTTTATCTGACGATACATTTACAAAGATAATCGGATTCTTTAATAAAATGGTCACAGAACTTCAAAGTGTCGAGACATTGCGAACTGACTTCATTGCAAATGTATCGCACGAAATGAAAACACCTCTCGCGGTAATGCAAAACTACGGATTTCTATTGAAATCTCCAAGTCTATCCGATGATAAACGTATCGAATACGCAAATGGGGTCACGGATGAAGCAAAACGTATGGCAGAGATGATAACAAACATTTTGAAGCTGAATCGTCTTGAAAATCAACAAATCTATCCGAATGTGACTGAATATGACCTTGGAGAACAGCTTTGTGAAAATCTTCTGCAATATGAAAACATCTGGGAA
Organism: uncultured Ruminococcus sp.; assembly: GCA_964438725.1. Lineage (GTDB taxonomy): Bacteria > Bacillota > Clostridia > Oscillospirales > CAG-272 > UMGS1696. Next base: position 5,930 of record CAYTLG010000079.1, read on the forward strand.
AATTCTGATATAGAAATTGATACTGATATCGCAGAAAATGTCACTATTAAAGCTGATAATGAACTTCTCGCTCTCGTTTGGAACAATCTTTTCTCCAATGCCTTCAAATTCACACCACCTGAAGGAAAAGTTACTGTATCTCTGAGAGCAGATAATGAATTTGCAACGGTGATTGTCAGTGACACAGGATGCGGAATGACGTCAGATGTTGGTGAGCATATATTCGAAAAGTTCTATCAGGGCGACACATCTCATTCGTCACAGGGAAACGGTCTCGGACTCGCACTTGTCAAAAAAATTATAGATATCCTGCACGGTGAAATAACAGTAGAAAGTACTGTCGGGCTGGGAACAACATTCAAAGTAAAGATAGGACGCTATTAAAATGTCATTCAAGAAGATAACTCAAATATTGCTCTATCCGCATATTGCTGTGTTAAGTCTGTTGATACCAATAAGCACATTCCTTCTCGCATACTCTTTCAGTCCGTATAATACGAATAATATCTTGAGTATAGCGTCATATGTCCTGGCGTTCTACACACTCATCGCAGTCTGCTTTAGAATTCCTAAATTCATAACACAAATAAAGGCATTCAAACAAAGCAATAGAATCGCTAACAGATGGCTTGGAGATGTCAGACTCCGTGTAAATGTAACTCTTACAGGCAATGTCATTTGGAACGGAATATACGCAATGTTACAGTTGTATCTGGGAATATGCAACAGTTCACTTTGGTTTCTTTCCTTTGCAGGTTACTATTTCTCACTCGTATTAATGAGATTTTATCTGCTAAGACACACGTCAAAAAATCATCCGGGTGAGAATATGCAAGATGAATTAAAACATTACAGAAACTGTGGATGGATATTCCTGCTTACAAATTTAGCACTTTCATCAATAGTATTTCTTATGCTCAGGGAAGATAATACTGTTGCACATAACGAGATAATAACAATAACTCAAGCTGCTTATACTTTTACGTCTCTGACAATGGCAATTACTAATACCATCAGATACAAAAAATACAACAGTCCCGTATTCTCAGCATCCAAAGCAATATCACTCGCTTCAGCAACTGTATCAATGCTGACACTTGAAAGAACCATGTTGACAACATTCCGCAGCGAAAATATGACTCCACAGATTGAAAAACTGTTTCTTAAAATAAGCGGTGCCTGTATCTCGATTTTCATAATCACAATGGCACTTTATATGATAATAAACTCTAACAGAAAATTAACGAAAATGAACAGAAATGGAAAATAAAAACAAAACTTTTAAAATGACATATTCTGCAAATCAGCAGGATGAAATAAAAGAAATACGCAAAAAATACACCCATCCTGAAGAGGACAAAATGACCATACTACGCAAGCTCGATGCAAAAGCAGAAAATAAGGCAATGGAGGTATCTCTTACAGTTGGAATAATCGGCACTCTCATAATGGGATTCGGCATGAGTCTGCTTATGTCTGATTTTGGATTATTATTTGGAAACACAGCCTACCCAATTGGCATTATATCAGGTTTAGTCGGTATTGTCACTGCAGCGTTTGCATATCCCTTGTACAATAAAACTTTAAAGAAATCACGTAGAAAAATAGCTCCGGAAATACTCAAATTGACAGATGAACTTCTAAAATGAGAAATTATCAGTACTTTTTTACTGAATTATCAAATTATACTTGAAAAAAAGCTCGAATAATGCTATTATAAGAGAGGTAAAAAATACAGATATAATTATAATGAAAGTAAGATAGGTGAAATATGATAACTAAACATTTTTCTGAAAACTACAACGGCGAAGAGATTTACACATACACTATCTCTGACGGAATTGAAGTTGACATTTCAACTCTCGGTGCAACACTGCTTTCTATCAGAACACCCGACAAGTGCGGTAATATGACAGACGTTCTTCTCGGTTTCGGAACTTCTGACGAAATGATCCACAAGTCCTCCTACATGGGTGCAGTAGTAGGAAGAATCGGCAACAGAATCGGCAACGGCGTATTTGAACTTGACGGCAAGAAATATCAGCTCGCCCTCAATGATGGTGGTAAGGCACATCTCCATGGTGGTAACATTGGATTCAACCAGAAGAACTTCGTTGCTATGGAAGAAAACGGTTCACTTCTTCTCACATATGTTAGCCTCGATGGTGAAGAAGGATATCCTGCACAGCTCGAACTTACAGTAAAGTACACTGTAAACGACAAGACACTAGTTATCGAATACTTCGCAGAAAGCAACGGCAATACAATCTTCAGCCCTACAAACCATGCTTACTTCAACCTCAACGGTGAAAATGACGGCTCAATCCTTGATAATGTAATGCAGATCAAAGCCGACAAGTATCTTCCTGTTGATACAGCTCTTATCCCTACAAGTGAGGAAAGAGACGTAACAGGCACTCCGTTCGACTTCAGAACTGCAAAGAAAATCGGCACAGATATCGAAGCAGTAGATGAACAGCTTACAATTGCAGGTGGTTATGACCACAACTTCTGCCTTAGCGACAGCCATTTTGCAACGGTATATTCCGAAAAGACAGGCATTCAGATGGATTGCTTCACTGACAGACCCGGTGTACAGTTCTATTCAGGTAACTTCCTCAGCGGAGAAGTTGGAAAGTCTCAGTACAATAAGCGTGCCGGATTCTGTCTCGAAACACAACTCTATCCTGATGCTATCAACAAGCCCCAGTGGCAGAGTCCTATCCTTAAGTCCGGTGAAAAGTTCTACAGCAAAACTGAATACAAGTTCTCCGTAAAGGCTGACTGAGCCTCAATACTCGATTCTAACGACTAAGAATATTTAATTTAAAGGTGATATTAATATGAATATTTGCGAATACGTGACAAAACTCATCGAGTATGCAAAGAAGTACCTCGAACTTTCCGAAAGAGATGAAATATACGCACGTAACCATGTAATGGACATACTCGGTCTTTATGATTACGAAAAAGTTGAATGTGGTGAGATTCCCGAACTTCCTGATACCATTATCGATGGTATTCTTGCTTGTCTCGATGAAAATGGTGAGGAATATGACAGTGCGAGACTTTCAGAAAAGCTCATGGATGCTGTTATGCTCAAGCCGAGTGAATTTGAGAACAGATATCAGGCTCTTTATGCTCAGTCTCCTGCTAAAGCTACTGATTGGGCAAATGCTTATGCTATACACTCTAACTATGTAAAGC
>CAYTLG010000080.1:0-8742 GCA_964438725.1 uncultured Ruminococcus sp.
GGTTGTTCTGCATATCGAAGTATTCTACCTTATCCTCAGGATAGTTGTCTATAATAACCTTGATGGGCTTGAGAATACCGATTCTACGCTGTGCAGTGTTGTTAAGCTCTTCTCTTACGCAATGCTCAAGAAGCTCTATATTAACCATTGAGTTAGCCTTAGAAACACCGATACGTCCGATGAAGTCAAGAATGGAGGAAGCGGTATAACCACGTCTTCTGAGACCGCAGAGAGTAGGCATTCTCGGGTCATCCCAGCCGTCAACAATGTTGTTTTCAACAAGGTAACGGAGGTATCTCTTGGAAAGGACGGTGTTTGTGATGTTAAGACGAGCGAACTCAATCTGTCTCGGCTTTGAGGGAACGTCTGTATGCTCAATTACCCAGTTGTAAAGAGGTCTGTGGTCTTCATACTCAAGTGAGCATAAGCTGTGTGTGATACCTTCGAGTGCATCCTGAATGGGGTGAGCAAAGTCGTACATCGGGAAGATACACCATTTTGTACCCTGTCTGTGATGCTCAATATAGCGAATTCTGTAAATTACAGGGTCACGCATATTGAAGTTACCGGAGTTGAGGTCAATCTTCGCACGAAGTGTGTACTTACCTTCAGGGAATTCTCCTGCTCTCATTCTGCGGAAAAGGTCAAGGCTTTCTTCGATAGGTCTGTCACGGAAAGGAGAGATTGCAGGATGAGTAAGGTCGCCTCTGTATTCCTTGAACTGTTCGGGAGTAAGCTCACAAACGTAAGCATCGCCGTTTTCTATAAGTTTTTCAGCAAGCTCATAGGTCTTTTCAAAGTAGTCGGAACCGTAGAAGAAGCGGTCACCCCAGTCAAAGCCAAGCCAGTGAATATCTTCCTGGATAGCGTCAACAAATTCTGTATCTTCCTTTGCAGGGTTTGTGTCATCCATTCTGAGATTGCAAAGACCATTGTACTTTTTAGCAGTACCGAAGTCGATAATGAGAGCCTTGCAGTGTCCTATATGGAGATAGCCGTTCGGTTCGGGGGGAAAACGTGTGTGTACGGTCTCTGTTTTACCTGCGGCGATATCTTCGTCGATAAAATCATATATGAAATTTGAGGAATTTTCAGCCATTTTAAAACCTCTTTTATTAATAAAAATCTAAATTAAAGTGATGCGAGCATATTGTCGATTCTTGCGAGAACTCTGTCACGACCGAGTATCTGCATTACTGCGTACATATCGGGAGAGTTCATCTTACCGGTAACTGCGATTCTGATGAACATGGAAATGTCACCTACGTTACCCTTGTAGCTTTCGGGAGAAGCCTTATATGCCTTCATATCGGAGGTATATCCCATGCCCTCACCGATCTGCTGAATCTTGCCGAACCATGTGTTCATGTCGTCAGCCATATCGAATGTAGCCTTGAAGCTCTCAAGTGCGGACTTGATATCTTCCTTTGTGAACTTTTCGGGATAGGAATCCTCAATTTTGAAGAAATCATCATAGAAGAATCCGATAAAGGGCTTGATTTCAGCAAGAGTTGCGAAGTCCTTACGGGGTTTCTTACCACCTCTGCCGATAGAGAATATCTTCTTTGCGTATTCGGGGTCTGCACTGAGGCACTTACCGAATTCGGGGTCGTATTCGTTTGCCCAGTCTGCCGCAAGCTCATATACACGGTCAGCAGTCATTCTGGAGAACACGTTCTTTGATACATCAAGGAGCTTGTTGTAGTCAAAGAGACATCCGGAAACGGACATCTTCTTCATATTGAACGGGAAGTCCATGTAGCTCTTGTCTGCGTTCTGAGCGTGCCATTCTTCATAGTTGGAGTTGAGAAGTGTAAGGAGGTATTCCCATACGCACTCGGTAGCAAAGCCCATCTCACGATAGTCATCCATCTTTGCACCCATATCACGCTTGGAGAGTTTCTTCTTACCGCCGTTTTCATCCATTTTGAGAATCTGAGCGGTATGGAGGTACTTAGGCATCTTAAAGCCGAGGTACTTGAAGAGCATGATGTGCTTTGATAAGCTGGGAAGCCAGTCCTCACCTCTGATAACGTGTGTAGTCTTCATGAGGTGGTCATCAACTGCGTGAGCGAAATGGTATGTAGGGATACCGTCTGACTTGAGAAGTACAAAGTCCTCATCGTTTTCGGGAACTTCAAGATTTCCCTTAACAAGGTCTGTGAACTTTGTCTTTTTCTCCGGGTCACCATCTGCAAGAATTCTTACAACAAACGGGTCGCCTGCCTTGAGATGTTCTTCTACCTCTTCGATAGTGAAATTTCTTCCCTCAAGCATCTTAGCACGCTTTTCTTCAGCTGCAATGTGCCAGTCTGTATTCTTTATTTCAGCCTTTTTATCGGTCTGGTGAATTTCTTCAAGTTCTTCCTCGGTTGAGAAGCAGGGGTAAGCCTTTCCTTCTTCAACGAGCTTCTTTGCAAATACATGGTAAAGCTCTGCTCTCTGGCTCTGCTTGTAGGGGCCGTAGTTACCCATATCGGTGATACTGCCGTCCTCATTTACCTGAACGCCTTCATCATACTTTACACCGTAATATTTGAGAGTTCCGAGAAGTGCTTCAACGGCACCCTTGACCTCACGCTGACTGTCGGTATCTTCTATTCTGAGGTAGAAAACACCGCCGCTCTGATGTGCAAGTCTTTCACAAACCACAGCCTGATACATACCGCCGAAATGAACGAATCCTGTCGGGCTGGGTGCAAAACGTGTTACCTTAGCACCTTCGGGAAGGTCACGCTGAGGATATTTAGCTTCAACCTCTTCCACGGTCATTGTAACATCGGGGAAAAGGAGGTCTGCAAGATGTTTATAGTTCATATTAACACTCCAAAATTAATTACTTATTCTGAATATATACATTATATTATACCACAATCGTCGGCTTACGTCTATATCAATTTTCCCTATTTTTCATATTTACGATACATTTTTGTTTCCGTTTTTTATTTTCGTGAATCAATCTTAATTGAAATGTAAATATTCCTTACTTTTTTAAGGTGTATTGTTGATTTTCCGACATTTGTGTGTTAAAATCAACACAGAGAGAATATTATTTTACGGAGGAATCCATGAACAGTGATATCACTTTCCGCTCCTCGCTCGGCGGATACAACAAAGAAGATGTAAACCGTTACATCAAAGATACCGACATAAAATATTCGACCCGTATAGAAGAACTCGAAAAGGCTCTTGCCGACTCAAAGACCGAAGCCGATTCACTCAGAAATGAGCTTGAGGACAGCAAAAACGCTCATGAAACTGAAATCAAAGAAATCACCGAAAAATTGACAGTGGTAGAAGCTGAACTCGACACAAAAAACACTCAGCTTGCTGAAGAAGAAGCAAAAAATGCTGAAATCACTATGTCACTCGAAAAAATCAAGGCTGAACGTGACGGAATAAATGATGAGCTTCACAATGCACTTGATGCCAAATTTGTGCTTGAAGAAAAGCTCGATAAGGCAAACAGGCTCTGTGAATCCAAGGAAAACAATATAATTGGACTCCGTGAAGAATGTGACAAACTCAAGGAAGAACTGCTGAAGCTCAAAAACTTCTCAGACAGCTCCGATGAACTTAAAATATCACAGAAAGAATGCCTCCGTCTTACAAATGAACTTGCTAAGAGAGACAAAAAAATCAGCATACTCATGACAGAAAAGGCGGTACGTGAAAAGCTCCACGAAGATGAAGAAAAAGAAGTAACTCCCGCAAATCCTGTTGATGAGCTTGTTCATGCTGTCAAATATGATTTATCCGACCTCGGTGACCCTAACGACAAAACTTCACCTGCGTTCAAAATCGCAATGTACGACAGAATCAGTGCAGGTCTTGGTGACATCATGATAAGTGCAAACCGTGATGCCGACTCTGTTCTCCGCAAAGCTAAAGAGGATGCTGAAAGAATAATATCACAGACAGATGATGAATGCAGTCAAAAGATGCGTGAATGCGACACAGCCGTAGCCAAAATCAAGTCGGAGACTGAGGAAGAAGCCACATACATCCGTGAAAGACTGTCGGAAGCAGCAAATGAACTTCTTTCAGTAGTAAGTACAGACCTTCACTCCAACCTTGAGAACTGTATGCGTGAGATTGAAACGGGAATTAACGAAATACAGTACGAAGTCAAAGCTCTCATGCAGAAAATCGAGGGTCGCAACAACGAGATGAACGACAGAATCGAGTACTACCGCAATTCCGTAACCGATGAGGTAACAGAAAAGCTCGCTGAAATGGACACCAAATACGGTATCGGACATGATAAAAAACTCTGATTCACACGACATAGACCGCCAGCTCGGTCAAAAAATTCGTGAGCTTCGTATTAAAGAGGGGATCACACAAAAAGAACTTGCAGGTGATAAGATAACTCGAAATATGCTTAGTCTTATCGAAAACGGAAGTGCCTCTCCATCTGTGCGAACGCTTCTGTACATCGCAGAAAAGCTTGGCACCCCTGCCGGATATTTTTTCTCATCAAGCACTGCGGATGAAAGCCGTTTTCTCAAGCTGACTGTAATCGAAAAGCTGAAAGAAAAATTCAGTCAAAAAAAATACCGTGAATGCCGTGAATTATGCTCATCAATTCCGCAGAACGCATATGATGATGAAATATCACTCATACTTGCCGTATCTTCTCTTATGATTGCCATATCATGTGCGGAACAATTTGATATGCCGGGTGCTATGTCAGAGTTGGATTCAGCCGAAAGCTATGCTTCTCGCTCAATATACTGCGGTGAAAAGATAAGCGTGACTTGTAATTTCTACCGTGACTTTTACGTTCTTCCTCAAGTGATGCAATTCCGGATATAATTTCTTCTGCTGACAGCATAAGTGAATATGTTCCGGCTGCTATTGTCAAGTATTTCATAGCACTGAAAGCAATCAAAAACGAAGAACAACCCTCGTTCAGCTTTACAAAAGGCTCTCATTTTGAGCGACATCTTGCAACATTCACTATGACCCCTATGGAGTCGCAAAAAAAGCTGCGTGAGCTGTCCCTCGACCCGACATTGCCGTACTATATGCAATACAAGGTATTATGTGACCTTGAAAGCTGTGCAGAGCTTCTCGGAGACATAAGACTTGCTTACAGCTCATCGAGACGCAAACTTGAGCTTATCGAAAAATTCAGAACATAATAAAACTCCCTGTTTGAGGTCAGTTAATTCCGCCTCATTCAGGGAGCTTTTATTTTAAAATTCTACGAGATAATATCCGACATCACGCTTGGATTTTACAAGTCCGTCAGGTGATACCTTCTCGCATTTTTGATTGATACGCTTAACATCGACAGCGATATTGTTTGACACACGTGATGAATCAAGTCGGTGTGTCGAAAAGCAATACTGATACAGCATTACGGGAGAAATCGGTCTGTTCTCATCCGCAAAAGCCAGCAGATACTTAAAAATCATGTATTCTGCATTTGCAAGAACTACGCCCTTTCCGTTGATTATCATAAACCGCTTTGAAATGTACAGATTAGGTTTTACGCGAACTCCGAAACGGAAAACGTCACGCTCTGTTACATCAAGCAAATTCATAAAGCAACGGTCGATAGCTTTGATAAGCTCATGCTCATCATCGACTCTTTCAGCATTCAGGCATGAATTTACGAATCCTTCGCCGACACATATCACACGGACATTGTCAAACGGAGTTCTTCTTACATCGCCTAACACATCTGTAAATGTAACTATCAACTTAAAGGGAACGAAATGCCGTATATCATCTATCTGACAGCAGGCACATGGAATCCCCAGGTTATACATAGTCTTTCGCAGCTTTTTAGCTCTTTCACTTACCGTTATATCGCATATCAATATCATAACTCAGACAGAATGAACGCCGAGCTTTCCGTCTGCATTATCTCCGTCAAGACCGTATTTCTTATTCTTTCTGTATTCAAAGAACTTTTCTGCAACCTGTTCAAAGAGTGCGTAGGAAAGAACGTCTTCTTCCTGTTCTTCGTAGGGCTTAACCTTCTTACGGAGTTCTTCAAGCTCGGGTTTAAGGTTGTCGGCAGGACGGCATGTAATCTGCTTATCGTTGCCGATGATCTTTTTAACGAATTCGGGGTCGATGGGTGCGGGAGTCTGGCCGTAGTCTCCACGGATCATTCCTTTGAATTCCTTGGAAACGAGCTTGTATCTCTCACCTGCAATTACGTTAAGTACAGCCTGTGTACCAACGATCTGTGAGGTAGGAGTTACGAGCGGCGGGAAACCTGCATCTTCTCTAACTCTCGGAACTTCTTCAAGAACCTCATTGAGTTTTTCGCTCTTACCCTGCTGCTTGAGCTGGGAAACGAGGTTGGAGAGCATTCCACCCGGTACCTGATAAAGGAGGCAGTTTACGTCTACCTTGAGCACCTTGGGGTCGAGAAGTCCGGACTTAATGTACTCTTCTCTGCGAGGTGTGAAGTACTTGCAAATCTTATCGAGAGCAGCAAGGTCAAGACCTGTATCGTAGGGAGTACCCTGAAGTGTTGCTACGATTGCTTCTGTGGGAGCCTGGGATGTACCCATTGCCATAGGAGAAATAGCAGTATCAACAACATCTATGCCGGCTTCTACTGCCTTGAGGATAGTCATGGAAGCAAGACCGGTTGTATAGTGTGTATGGAGCTGAATCGGAATCTTTACAGTTTCCTTGAGAGTCTTAATGAGATCGTATGCTGTGTAAGGTGTAAGAAGTCCTGACATATCCTTTACGCAGATGGAGTCAGCACCCATTTCTTCAAGTTCCTTAGCATACTTTGCAAACGCTTCGCTTGAGTGAACAGGGCTAATTGTGTAGCTGATAGCTGCCTGAACATGACCGCCCTCTTTCTTTGTAGCGTTGATAGCGGTCTTTAAGTTTCTTGCGTCGTTAAGAGCGTCGAAGATTCTGAGGATGTCGATACCGTTTGCGATGGACTTCTGAACGAAATATTCAACAACGTCATCTGCGTAGTGTCTGTATCCGAGAATGTTCTGACCTCTGAAAAGCATCTGGAGCTTTGTATTCTTTACATGAGCTCTGATGGTGCGGAGTCTTTCCCACGGATCTTCATTGAGGAAGCGGAGGCAGGAGTCGAATGTAGCACCGCCCCATGCTTCAATTGAATGATAACCGATTTTATCCATATCCTCAAGGATGGGAAGCATTTCTTCAGTCGTCATTCTTGTGGCGATGAGCGACTGATGTGCATCTCTGAGGACGGTTTCAGTAATTTTTACCTGTGCCATATATCATAAACCCTTTCTTTAACAATAACTTATCAGCCGAAATATGACAGGAACACACCTGCCGCAACAGCTGAACCGATAACACCGGCAACGTTCGGTCCCATAGCGTGCATGAGAAGGAAGTTGGAGGGGTTTTCTTTCTGTCCTACGATCTGAGAAACTCTTGCTGCCATAGGAACAGCGGATACTCCTGCGGAACCGATAAGAGGATTGATCTTACCCTTTGTAACAACATACATAAGCTTACCGAAGAGAAGTCCGCCAGTTGTAGATACGCAGAACGCACAGAGACCGAGAATAATAATCTTAATAGTACTCCAAGCAAGGAAGTTGGATGCACTTGCGGTAGCACCAACGGACACACCGAGGAAGATAGTTACCGTATTCATAAGCTCGTTCTGAGCTGTCTTTGAAAGACGGTCTGTAACTCCGCTCACGTTGAGAAGGTTACCGAGCATAAGGAAGCCTACAAGAGGAGCTGCATCGGGAACGAAAATACAAACAACGAGAGTAACCATTATGGGGAATATTACCTTTTCGGTCTTGGAAACGGGACGAAGTGTAGTCATAACAACCGCACGTTCCTTCTTTGTTGTAAGAAGCTTCATGAACGGAGGCTGGATAATTGGGATAAGTGCCATGTAGCTGTACGCCGCAATAGCAATCGCACCGAGAAGATGGGGGGCAAGTGTCTTTGTTACAAGAATAGCAGTAGGACCGTCAGCACCACCGATGATACCGATAGCTGCGGCTTCTGCGGGAGCAAATCCGAGGAAGAGAGCACCGATGAACGCAACGAAAACTCCAAGCTGTGCGGCTGCACCCATAAGAAGTGACTTCGGGTTAGCGATAAGTGCGGAGAAGTCGGTCATTGCACCAACTCCGAGGAAGATAAGTGACGGATAGATACCGAGCTTAACTCCGAGGTAGAGGAAGTCGAGAAGGTTACCCTGTTCGACTATCTGCTGCATATTTATCGGAGAACCGTCTTCATGTATGAACAAATCCATATGGAAGAGGTTTGCTCCGGGAAGGTTTGCAAGAAGCATACCGAAAGCGATCGGAAGAAGAAGAAGAGGTTCAAACTTCTTTACTATCGCAAGGTAGAACAGAACGCCGATTATCACATACATGATAATGGTCTGCACAAGGAGCGTGGGATCCTTGAAGAGAATCGGGAGTCCTGTCGTTTCGTATAAATCAGTAAAAAATGACAATTTCTTTCACTCCTAATCTAAATTAGCTTGGATTATGAGAGCAAAATTAACCCAGAGTAATGATAACATCTCCGGCATTAACGCTTGCACCCTGTGCAGATTCGATGGACTTAACAACGCCACCTTCAGCTGCAAAAATTTCGTTTTCCATCTTCATAGCTTCGAGGATGCATACGAGATCGTTAGCCTTGATGGTGTCTCCAACCTTAACATTGAGCTTGAGAATTGTACCGGGCATAGGTGCTGTAACCTTAATGCTTCCTTCTGCTCCACTTGCTACTGGAGCT
>CAYTLG010000080.1:8752-8863 GCA_964438725.1 uncultured Ruminococcus sp.
CCTTAATGCTGCCCTGAGCAGAGGGAACTGCCTTAGGAGCCTGTGCAGGAGCTGCAGGTGCTGCTGCGGGAGCTACGGGTGCTGCTGCGGGAGCTACGGGTGCGGAAACTG
>CAYTLG010000081.1:0-8787 GCA_964438725.1 uncultured Ruminococcus sp.
CATTAACGGGGGTTCTCGTTACTCTCTTGCTTATCTTGCACACGACCTCATAGTTTATCGTTCCGGCAAGGCGAGAGAGCTGATTTATACTTTCTCCGTCATCTCCGCCGAAAAGGACAGCACGTTCGCCGACCTCGATGTTATCAGAATCGGTTACATCTACCATGAACTGATCCATACAAATTCTGCCGACCTGACGGTACTTTTTTCCACCTATGACTACACGACAGCCTGAATATGCTCTCTCAAAGCCATCAGCGTAACCGGCAGATACGGTTGCGATTTTCATATCATGAGTGGCAGTAAATACCGCACCGTAGCTGACACGTTCGCCTTCCTTTATTTCATGAATATGTGTTACGGTAGATACAAAGCACATGACCGGCTTGAATCTTTCATCGGTTTTTCCGTTGGGCATCAGACCGTACAGTATTATACCGGCACGAACCGCATCAAAATATGCCGCAGGAAGTGTAAGTATTGCCGCTGAATTAGCTGCGTGAACCATTCCCGTATCGACACCTCTTGCTTTAAGCTCCTCTACAACGGAAACAAATCTTGCAAGCTGCATATCGGTGTAACCACCACGTTCTTCAAAGCCTGCGACCATTTTTCCGTCCATCAGTTCATCGTCTGCCGAAGAAAAATGAGTGAAGATACCGCAAAGCTCAAGACCGTCACAGTGTGAAAGCTCTTCTATTTTTGCTACCGTATCATCTGCATCTTCCTCACGTGCGGAAAAACCGACTCTGTTCATACCTGTATCGAGCTTGATATGTATTCTCAGTCTGCCGCCGAACTGTATTGCCGCTTCATTCAATGCGATTGCGTTATCGTATGAAGTAACGGCAGCCGTGATTTTTTTCTCAATCATATCGGGGACGTTTTCGGGGGATATACGGCTTAAAATGAGAATATCCGGCAGTCTGCCATTCTTTTCTTCAACTGCACGAAGCTCTACCGCCTCCTCCTCGGATGATACAGCAAACATATTACATCCTGCATCTCCAAGTGCGGCAGCTACGTTTTCGATACCGTGACCGTATGCGTCGGCTTTTACGACTGCGATAATCTGCGGAATCTTCTCGGCTGAATTTTCACGGACAAGCTCTTCTATCGTTCGGTAGTTATCCTTTATCGCCGTTTTATTTATATATGCTATGTTTTTATGTTTCATTTTCTGACCTTTATTTGAACTGCGGAACATAATCCGAAACGATAATTTCTCGCTCTCCGCAGGTTATTTTTTCAGGGACTCCGTTTTCATTGACATAAGCTGTTCCGTATTCGCTTATGACAAGTCTTGAATTTCCGTCCTCCGAGGCTATTATTGAATAATCATCGGGGTACATTGCCATGCACACGTTGTAAAGCCCGACAGACACGTTCTCCGACAGCGGAATACTCATACTGCCGACGGATATCACGCACTGACCGTCAAAACCGACCGACACCGCCACGTTTTCAGACCGCTTTGGTGACAGCACAGAAAGGTTCACGCCCTCTCCGTCACGAATACACGACACTGTCACGCTTTCGCCCGATTTCGTTTCCGTACTGCTGTCGTTCAGCTCATACGTCGCAGGAAATGTCAGGATAAACGTGGAGTTTTCGGTTATGTATCGGTCTATTTCAGTACCGTTTTTCGCACATGACGGCAGTAAAAGCATGACAAGAAATGTGGTGACAGTTTTTCTTACGCACATTACACACGTCTCCCATATACCTTATTATTATATCACAATATATTATCACGGGCAAGGGTAAAGAACCAAAAAACAAATTTTCGATATTATGTTGAACTGCCATGCAGGATGTGATACAATATATCAAAACAAAAGCAAAGGAGTGAAAGCATGGATTTTCGTCTGCATTCTGAATTTGCACCGACAGGAGACCAGCCTGAAGCTATTGAACAACTCACGAACGGCATAAACAGCGGTATGAGATGTCAGACACTTCTCGGCGTTACAGGTTCGGGAAAAACCTTTACGATGGCTAACGTCATTGCAAGGCTGAACCGTCCCACGCTCATTCTGTCGCACAACAAGACCCTTGCGGCACAGCTTTGTACGGAGTTTCGTGAGTTCTTCCCCGAAAATGCGGTAGAATATTTTGTATCGTACTACGATTACTACCAGCCTGAAGCATATGTCCCCGGAAAGGATATGTACATTGAGAAGGACGCACTTATAAACGATGAGATAGACAAGCTCCGTCACTCGGCAACGTCCGCACTTTTTGAAAGACGTGATGTTATAATAGTAGCGTCGGTGTCGTGCATATATTCTCTAGGTCCGCCTGAAGAATATGCCGGTCAGATAGTCGGAGTTCGTCCGGGACTTGAGGTATCAATGCAAACTCTCATGGAAAAGCTCGTCTCGATAAGCTACGAGAGAAACGACATTGACTTCCGCCGTGACAGATTCAGGGTACGTGGAGACATTCTTGATGTATTTCCTGCCGGATATTCCGAAAAGGCTGTGCGTATTGAATTTTTCGGTGACGAGATAGACCGTGTATCGGAGTTCAATCCCGTAACAGGAGAGGTGCTTGGATATCTCAACTACATTGCCATATACCCTGCAACGCACTATGTTATAGACCCTGCAAAGCGTGAAAAGGCATTTGAGGAAATTGAATCTGAACTTGAAGAAAGAGTAGACTGGTTCAAATCCGAAAACAAGCTGCTTGAGGCACAGCGTATTGAGGAAAGGACAAGATATGACCTTGAGATGATGCGTGAGGTCGGATACTGCTCCGGAGTAGAAAACTATTCCCGAATTTTTGCGGGACGTGAATCGGGAGCTACGCCGTACACACTTCTCGACTACTTTCCCGATGACTATATCATGTTCATTGACGAGAGCCATGTTACGCTTCCGCAGGTTAGAGGCATGAGCGGAGGTGACTATGCAAGAAAGAAAAATCTTGTAGACTATGGTTTCAGACTTCCCTCCGCATTCGACAACAGACCGCTGAACTTTAATGAATTTGAGAAAAAGCTCGGTCAGGTAGTACTTGTTTCCGCTACCCCTGCCGAATATGAAATAGAGCATTCTGAGCAGATAGTTGAGCAGATAATCAGACCTACGGGACTTCTTGACCCTGAAATAGAGGTAAGACCCATTGAGACACAGGTAGACGACCTTCTCGGTGAGATACGTGAAAGAACGGCTAAGGGAGAGAGAGTTCTTGTTACAACGCTTACCAAAAAGATGGCAGAGGATATAACGGAATACCTCGATGACTGCGGAGTGCGTGTAAAGTACATTCACCACAACATCGAGACAATGGAGCGAACAGAGCTGTTACGTGACCTGCGAATGGGTATGTTTGACGTACTTGTGGGAATAAATCTGCTGCGTGAAGGTATAGACCTGCCTGAGGTAACACTTGTAGCGATACTTGATGCCGACAAGGAGGGCTTATTCCGTTCTGAGCGTTCACTTATCCAGATGATAGGACGAGCGGCACGTAACGCAAACGGTAAGGTAATACTTTATGCCGACCACGAGACCGAATCAATGAAAGCGGCAATGGAAGAAACCGCACGCCGTCGTGAAATTCAGATGGAATACAACCTTATTCACGGAATAATTCCGAAAACGGTTGAGAAAAAGATAGGTGAGCTTATCCGTATCGGTGCGGACGACAGCGGAAAGAACAAGAAAAAACGTGGTCGTTCCGTAAAAGTCGAAAATGATACCAAGGTTACCGGAGAAAGCGTAGCTTCGCAGATTGAAAGACTTACCGCAGAAATGAAAGAATGTGCGGCACAGCTTAGATTTGAAGAAGCGGCATTCCTCAGAGACAAGATAAAGAAGCTGAAAGGCTAAAAACAAGCGTCTGCTGTGATATCCATGATAATATGGAGTCATGCAAACGCTTTTTTTATTTTATCCATTTATGGATATTTTATCCCTTATGGAGCTTTTTCCATATCATAAGCACCGTTACGTCGGCAGGATTTACTCCCGATATTCTCGATGCCTGACCTATTGTAAGGGGTTTTACTTTATTCAGCTTCTGTGAGGCTTCAAGTCTCAGTCCCTTTATTGTCGAATAATCCATATCGGCAGGAAGTGTCATTTCATCCGACTTTTCCTGACGTGCGGCTTCTTCAAGCTGGTGACGGATATAGCCCTCATACTTTATCTCAGTCCAGACTCTGAACTTTATTCCACGTGGGAGTGCGGGTCTTTCGGGGTCGTAGGGTGCGAGACATTCGTAATCAAGCTGCGGTCTGCGGATAAGCTCTGTAAGTGTGGTTCCGCTTGATATTTCCGTTGTTCCCTTTTCAACAAGAAGCTCGTTTATACCGCTTGATGGACCAAGGTTGACGTGGCTTACTCTCTCAATTTCACGCTGAACCTCTTCCGTTCTTTCGAGAGTTTCCTTGTACTGCTCATCCGAAAGAAGTCCTGCGTAGTGACCGTATTTTGAAAGTCGGTCCTCTGCGTTATCCTGTCTTATAAGTATTCTGTATTCGCTTCGACCCGTCATAATACGATACGGCTCGTTAGTTCCCTTTGTCACAAGGTCATCTATGAGTGTACCAAGGTAGGATGACTGTCTTGTGAGAGATATCATTTCCATTCCACGAACGTACAGTGAAGCGTTCATACCTGCGAGAAGTCCCTGTGCGGCTGCTTCTTCATAGCCCGAAGTTCCGTTAAACTGACCTGCACCGAAAAGACCATCGACACGCTTTGTCATGAGTGTGCTGTAAAGCTCAAGCGGGTTGATACAGTCGTACTCTATCGCATAGGCATAACGCATTATCTCAGCGTTTTCAAAGCCCTTCAGCGAGTGGAGCATCTTTAGCTGTACATCTGCAGGAAGTGAAGATGAGAAGCCCTGGAGGTATATCTCGTCGGTATCAGCCCCCATAGGCTCAACGAACAGCTGATGTCTTTCCTTATCCGCAAAACGTATTACCTTATCCTCAATTGACGGGCAATATCTCGGACCTGTGCCGTGTATTTTTCCGGAATAAAGAGGTGAGCGATGTATATTCTCACGGATTATCTCATGTGTTGCGGAATTTGTATATACTATGTGGCACGGAACCTGATTTATTGAATTGAGCTTCTTTTCATCTGTACGCATGGAGAACGGCGTGATGTATTCTTCTCCGTCCTGTCTTTCAAGCACATCAAAATCAATAGAACGGCGGTGTATTCTCGGCGGAGTACCTGTCTTGAAGCGGTAAAGCTCAAAGCCCAGCTGACGCAGAGAATCGTTCAGACCCTCTGCCGGAAGTGAGTTATCGGGGCCGGAATGACGCTTTACATCTCCGACATAGGTTGCACCGCCAAGGTATGTACCTGTCGAAAGTATGACAGCCTTACATTCAAACTCACCGCAAGGCTCAGTCATAACGCCGACAACACGAACTCTGCCCTCTGAATCCTTTTCGGTGACGAGGGAGGTTACCTCTGCCTGAATGAGACGTAGATTTTTTGTGTTCTCAATCGTCTGCTTCATGATGGATGAGTACATTTTACGGTCTGCCTGCACTCTTTTTGAACGAACTGCGGCTCCCTTTGAAGTGTTGAGCGTTCTTGACTGCATGGTAACAAGGTCTGCGGCATATCCCATTTCACCGCCGAGAGCATCTATCTCAAACACAAGATGACCTTTTCCCGTTCCGCCTATTGAGGGGTTGCACGGCATATTTGAAACTGCATCGAGCGAGAGTGTGAAAAGTGCGGTCTTTACTCCGACTCTGGCACAAGCGAGGGCTGCTTCAACTCCTGCATGACCTGCACCAACGACGGCTACATCGAATTTTTCCATATATCTATATTATATCCTTTATATTCAGCTTGATTCGTCTCTTATTATATCACAAAACCGTCTCCGTCTCAACTGAATCGGAATAATTTACTCCATTTCGGTAGATTTTTCCTCATGTGTATGCTATACTTCCCACATATCACACTATGGAGGGATTATATCATGGTTGAGCTTAAAAAAGTAACTCCTGAGCAAAGAGAACTTTTATACAGTATAAATCAGAAGTATCTTTACGAGATGACGAACTTCTACGATGACGAGATGGACGAGGGTGGAAATTATCACTACGGCTATTTTGAGGAATACTTCACCGACTCAAAGAGACACGCATACTTTATTTACACCGACGGACGGCTCTGCGGATTTGCAATGGTACACCCGTACTCCAATTTCGGCGGCGAGGTTGACTATGTTATGGGAGAATTTACTGTATTCCCTGCGTTCAGGAGACGACACGTTGCCACCGAAGCTGCGGAGATGATACTTGATATGTTCCGTGGTGAATGGGAAATAAAATTCAATGAGAAAAACACGGCTGGCAAGTCGCTCTGGTGCAAGGTTACGGAAAAATATGCACCTGTGCAAAAATACTACAGCGAAGTTGAAACGGTACTTTGTTTTTCCAACGCAAACTGAGCGAAAAATCGGCTGAAAAATACACTTTTCCACATATAGTACCGTTTTTCAACAATGTTTTCCACAGCTTGTTGAAAAGTATGTGTGGAAAACCAAATGAAAACTCAAAACAAAAAGCTCCCTCAACGGAAATCACAATCGAGAGAGCTTTTATTATTAGTCATTATGCATTAAAAACTGCAAATAATTTATGCATAATCAATGATCGTCCTTGATTTTTTCGATAGTTTGCAGGAGACGATCCAAGGATTTGTTATAAACCTTTTGATTCTTTGCAAATGTTGAGGAAAAGTTCGCACTCTTTGTACCATAGAGGATATCTCTGAGGAGTGCCTGTGAGCATGAACCTAAGCTGTATGTATATATCCAACCAAAGTC
The DNA here is from genome assembly GCA_964438725.1 of uncultured Ruminococcus sp. GTDB lineage: Bacteria > Bacillota > Clostridia > Oscillospirales > CAG-272 > UMGS1696. The sequence goes on from CAYTLG010000081.1 coordinate 6,817, forward strand.
GATTTTGATACCGTCCATTGCGATATCGAGCATTTCTGCGGTATCCTTATCACGGATATACTTACCGTTAAGCACGAGGTCATAGTATGCGGGTGTAACATGACGGTACGATTCGGCAGCAAGTGCTTCCATTACGGCAGAAACCATAGACGGATCCTGTACCGATGTGGGAATACCACCTATCGAGTACTGGTCATGCACGAATGTGTAGTAGTTATCCTGATTTTCGTCCCATTTCGGGAGAGGAAGAAGTGCGTAATCGCTTTCCATGTCACGTATCTGCTCGGTGTGCATGATTCTGAGGGGAGAGAACATCATGCGGTCTTCCGAAAGCATTTTTGCAACGTCATCCTGTTCGGCATCGCCGTTATTTTCCTTTACGAAAACGAAATCTGAATCTACATAATACGGCAGGAGCTTTTCGAGTACGGACTGCATTTTATCCTGGTCTACGTTAATTGAGGGAACGTCGTTGCCATCCTTTGACATGATAGTGAGATCGAACGCACTCCAGTACACGTCAAGACCTATCTGACCTGCCATAGAGTAGCCGAATTTATCGTCTTCGTCACATTTTCCGTTACCGTTGAGATCCTCATAAACCACAGAGGCCATATTTATCATGTTATCGAAGGTCCATCTACCCTCACGCACGAGATCATAAGGATTCTCAACACCGTAGTCTTTAACCATCTGCATATTGGCAAAGGTTACAAACGAGAGCTTTGTCAAAGACGTGAAAAGGTCACCTGTCGCAAAGAACACGCAGTCCATGATTGAGGACTGTTCTGTATAGTACTGGCTCCACCACGGTTGGTTAAGATTAAGATACTGCACATGGTCACCAAGGAGGTTATAATAGTTGCCTGCGACACCGTACTTTATAGTATTAACTGCCTCTCCGACATGAATCTGGAACTCATCGACACCTGCGGTCACGTTTTTGTTTATGAGTGCATTTGTGTCACCTTCAAGAGAATAGTCAATGACAACTCCGAGACGTTCTTCAACGGTGATATCACGCTCATATACCTCATCGTTTACGACTTCACCCGTGAGTTCCTCCGCATACATTTCGCCGTTGAACCACTCCTTATTACGTGCCAGTACACGAACGTTCTGACCGTTGTAGTTAAGTTCAGGGAGGTCATCAGGTACGTTTTCACGGGAGGATTCGGTCTCAGTCTCAGTTTCGGACTCACCTTCCCCAGTCTGAGCTGAAACAGCGTCATTTAAATTCGATTTTGCTTCGGTTCCTGCGTTTTCGGTTCCCTGCGAGCAACCCACCATAGTTACCTGTGAAATGATAAGAATCGCAAGGAGAAGTGTCAAAGTTTTCTTTTTCATGCCTATACTCCTTATAAATTTTTGGGCGTTCTTTAATTCATTAACCACAGTATATCATATCCTTAACAACATTGCAATAGTTTCTCAACACTTTCTCGTCGTTTTTTTCAAATTGTTGCGGTGTTATAATAGGCATTTTGTGTCTTTTGATGTTGCGTGAAATTCATTAATTTGCAGATATGTATTGAGAAGTTATGGATGCTTACAAAATGGAAAAAGCACCTCAAAAAGAGATGCTATCGATTCATATTTTGTGTTGTTCACTTCATGGCGTTAAAATCTGCTATATCATTCCCGATAAGCATATTGATATACCCACTCACGGAAAGTCCAAGTGATTCGGTACGCTGTTTTACTTTATCTTTTTCGCCTTTATAGACCATCAGACCTATACGGTCATATGCTTTTTCATTATAGCGATTTTTAACTTCTGCCGATGTGTGCGGCTTCTTTTTTTCGCTCATATTGTCCCTACTTAAATTTGAATTTGAATCGCCAAAGTAATCCGGAAAAACAAAAAAGTAATCCGGAAAAACAAAAAATCTCGATCAAGTGACCGAGATTTTTGACTCCCCCAACTGGACTTGAACCAGTGACACCCTGATTAACAGTCAGGTGCTCTAC
>CAYTLG010000082.1:0-8741 GCA_964438725.1 uncultured Ruminococcus sp.
GTTTCTGATTGCCGTGATATACATACCCCATCCTTTGAATCCGATGAGTTTGACGTGTTTGAATTTGGAGGGTGCAGCGGAGATGAGCGTACAGTGGTTGTAACGGGCAGACTTGTCAGTCGTGTTCTGGAGCTTGTCGTGCATGAACAGCTTGAGAATGTCCGTGTAGTCGCTTTGAAACAGCTTTATCCGATTCCCGTGCAGGTATTCTCTTATCTCAGTGAGGATATATTATTGATAGAAGAAAACTATATCTGCGGTGGTATCGGAGAGAAGCTCTCATCCTGCCTGAATCTTCGTGGAATGAGAAATTCACTCACGATAAAGGCGATAGAGAATACGGAGATACCCCACGGGACACTTGCAGAGCTATATAAACACACCGGCTTTGATGATAACAGCCTTATTGAAATTATAAAAAGCATAAAAAAATGACCCCATGAATGTGATTTTCACAATCTCATGTGAGGTCATTTTTTTTATTCGTTTTCTGCGGCGTATGCTTCTTCTTCCTCGTAGAGCTGCATGAGCCTGTCCTCAATGACTATCTTTCTGTCGTAAAGTTCAGCGGCCTTTACGTAGTCAACGACAGCTTCATCACTTCCGAGAAAATCGTCAACATCAATAAGCTCATGTTCGAGCTTTGATATTTCACGTGCAACGTCTTTCATGTGCTTTTCCTGCTTGCGGCGTTCTGCGTTCGACTTCTTTCTTTCAAGGTATTCTTCCTTTTGAGTGGAGTCGGTTTGAACTTCCGCAGTGGTTACTGTGCTTCCTGCCTTGAGACGTGCCTTGTATTCGCAGTAGCCGTCATAGCCTCCACGGTAATCAAGTCCGTTGTCGCTGATGTCAATAAAGCGTGTGGCAAGCTGTCGTGTGAAGTAACGGTCGTGCGATACACAGATTATAGTTCCGTCAAAGCTCTTCAGAGCATTTTCGAGAGCTTCACGTGACTCAATATCGAGGTGGTTTGTAGGTTCGTCGAGAATGAGCAGATTCATTCGTGAAAGTATGAGCTTTGCAAGGGTCAGTCTTGCACGTTCACCGCCAGAGAGTACAGCAACCTTCTTTTCGATATCGTCACCTGTGAAAAGGAATATCGCAAGTGTGTTTCGTATTTCTGTCTGGGTGAGGTTCGGATATGCATCCCAAAGCTCATCGAGGATGGTGTTGTTCTCGTCGAGATTCTGGTTTTCCTGGTCATAGTAGCCTACCGTGACGTTGTAGCCGAACTCGATATCACCCGATAACGCTTCGAGCTTACCGAGCAGGAGCTTTATCAAAGTTGATTTTCCGCATCCGTTCGGTCCTGCAATGAAGAGTCTGTCGTGCTTTTTTACAAGGAACGAGAGGTTTGAGAAAAGTCTGCGTTCACCAAAGCCCATTGTGAGCTTTTTAACTTCAAGAACGTCGTTTCCGCTCTCTCCCGAAGATTCAAGCGAGAAATGTATGGATTTCGGAAGTGCTTTCGGCTTTTCTACCTTCTCCATACGTGCGATGGCTTTTTCACGTGATTCGGCGGCTATGATGTTTCTTTCACGGTTCCAGCGTCTCTGCTGTTCTATGAAAGCCTCAAGTCGTGCAATTTCTTTCTGCTGAAGGTCGTATCGCTTCTGCATTTCCGCACGGTATGCCTCTTTTTCGACAACATACTGTGAATACGGGCATTTATAGAGCTTGGCACCGCAGTTTTCTATGTCGAGAGTTTTGTTTGTTACTCTGTCAAGGAATAAACGGTCGTGCGATACGAGAATTACGGTTTTGTTTTTAGGATAAGCCGAGAGATGTGTCTCAAGCCATTCCATAGTTTCGGTGTCAAGGTGGTTTGTAGGTTCGTCAAGAATAAGAATGTCAGGCTCACGTGATAAGAGACGTGCGAGTGCAAGACGTGTACGCTGACCACCGCTCATCTGAGATACGGGAGCGTTAAAGGTCTCTTCGCCGAATCCGAGATTTACGAGAATACTGCGACAGCGTGACTTATAGTGAAGTCCTCCGTCACGGATATATCTGTTGTTGACTGCGTTGTACTCGTTTGAAAGTCTGCTGATAAGCTCCGTGTCATCTGTGGGTGCCGAGTCAAGCTCATGCTGTAATCTTTCGAGCTTCATTTCGGCTTCAACAAGCTCCGGAAAAACGGCATACATCTGTCCGAGAACAGTTTCGTCAACAGGAGAGCGTACCTCGTCAGTTTCAAAACCAACGCTTATTACGTTGAATGCGTCATCCTGATGGAGCATTCCCACCTTTTTGTCCTTTGCAATGAAAACGTCGCCCTCGTCATGCTCATATTCACCGCAGAGCATACGGAGCAGTGTGCTTTTTCCGCTTCCGTTTACTCCGACGATGGCAAGGCGGTCTCCGTCCTCAATGGCAAAGCTGATGCCTTCAAGAATAACACGTGTGCCTATGCGGTATGCTAAGTTGTTTGTGCTTATGGATATCATTTAGTAATTACCTGTAATTGTTGTTATTGTCTCCTCTGCCGGGGATGCTGAACGCACGAGTTTCACTTCCGTCGTTGTAATTTGACTGCGCAGGACGGGTGTTTCTGTTCTGCGGTCTGTTCTGATCCCTTCTCTGAGGATTGGAGTTGCCGTAATTGGAGCCATATTGGCTACCATACTGGTTATTGTATCTGCCGTTCTGCGGATTACGGTTTCCGTTCGGTCTGTTTCTGTTGCCTTGAGGATTCTGGTTGTATGACGGAGGTGCAAGTCTCTGCTGTCCCTGTCTGGGAGGAAGTCTGTTGTCACCTCTCTGGTTGTAGCCACCCTGACCCTGACGTCTTCTCTGAGGCGTGCCGTAGAGTCTTTCGTCATAGTATTCTTCGGGCATTTTTCTCTGTTCGGGTATTCTGAGAATGTATCTGCGGAAGAGTGCCGCAATGTCATCGTTGAGAATGGCACCGATAAAGAATGCAACAAGAAGAAGTACGATTATGAGGATTATGTAAAGTATTGTCTTGAAAAATCCTGCAATAACGCTGCCGACTGTGCTTCCTTCCTTCTTTTCGGTGGAGGAGGTGTCGGTGTTTTCATCCTCTGCTGCGGGAATACCTGCTGTAAGTACGTTCTTTATTTTGGTTACGCACTTGTTTACGCCACGGTCGATGTTTCCGGCTTCAAAATCATCTTCGAGATACTCGTCACGTATGGTTTTGAGTACATCGTTTGAGAGTACGCTTTCAACTCCGACACTCTGAACGAAATAATAGTTATTGTCGTCCTTTGCGATAAGGAGAAGTACACCCTCGCCGAGCTTCCATTCCTTGAAAACTCCACGTGCGTATTCCGAAATGTCCGTGTCTCCGGTAGTATCAACGGTGCATACGGCGATTGTGGTTTCCGTGTCGAGCTTGAGCGTTTTGTTTGCGGTTTCAATTGCACGTATTGTGGATTCCGATAATACACCTGCTTCGTCTGCTACGTTGTTTTTAGGCTTCGGATAGCTTGCGGCGAGTGCAGGGATTGCGGTAAGCGTTATCACCGTAATGATGATAAGAATACGTGCAATGATAGATAATGTTCTGTGTGTTTTTTTCATAGCTATGCTGCGATGTCAGGAACGCATTCCGATGAGCTTTGCTTTGAGTTCGTTTTCGATTCTTCCAAGCTCTGCCTCTGCTGCGATCCTTTTTTCGCGTCCCTCCTTTTGAATTTGCTGAACTTCGTCGAGAGTCTGAATAAGCTGTTCGTTGGTCTGGGTAAGTGTTTCTATATCAACGATACCACGTTCTGCTTCACGGGTAACATCGACTGTTGCCTGATGGAGTGCGGCTGCGTTCTTTTTAAGAAGCTCGTTCGTCATGTCCGTAACCATTCTTCCGGTTTCCATAGCCTGGCGGGAGTGTTCGATGCCGAGAGCTATTACCATCTGGCTTTTCCAGAGAGGAATGGTGTTCATGATAACTGTCTGAATTTTTTCGGTCATCATGGTGTCGTTGTTCTGGACAAGACGTATCTGTGGTGACATCTGAATTGATACCATACGTGTCAACTCAAGGTCGTGGATCTTTCTTTCAAAACGGACGCACTGTTCCTCAAAGTCGTTTGCTGCCTGAGCATCTTCGGGGAGACCTGACTGTGCCGCTTTTTCTTTGAGCTGAACGAGTGTTGTCTCTCTTTCCTCAGCCAGACGCTTCTTTCCGGCAACGATGTACATGGAAAGCTCCTTGAAATAGGAAAGGTTCATTTCATAAAGCTCGTCGAACATGGAAATATCCTTCATGAGGGTTATCTGGTGCTGTTCGAGAATTTCCACGATGTTGTTTACGCTGTCCTCACACTTTTCGTACTTTGTCTTGAGGTTTTCGATTTTGCGTTTTGTGTTCTTGAATACTCCGAGGAATCCGCCTTTTTCTTCCGCATCCTCATTCATCGACTGGAGATTGTTTATAAGTCCGGTTATCATCGTGCCGACTTCGCCGAAATCCTTGTTTCTGACACTTCCGAGAGCGGAATCACTGAAATCGGATATTTTCTTCTGTGCGACAGAACCGTATCCGAGTATCATTGCGGAGTTTGTTATGTCTATCTGCTTTGAAAACTCGTTTATGGCACGTCTTTCGGCTTCGTTAAACTGGGATTCATCGAGGAGCGGTTTTTCTTCCTTTACCTCCTCAGCTTTTGCCTCTGCCTTGGGCGGTTCGGGTGCCATTGCTGCGGCTGCGTTCGGGTCTAAGGTGAGTTTAATTTCGTTATCCATTTTTAACTCCTTTTAGATTATCTGTAAGTCGGGAAACATCATTCATTAACTGCTGTCTCATCTGTTTTGACTGTCTTTTCCTTTGTGCGGAGCATGAACATTCTTGAGAGAGCCATGAACGACAGTGCAAAATATGTTGAAGATGTATAGATATCAAGTGTCGGGTCGGAGGGCAGTGGAGATTCGGTAAGTCTGTACATGAACATTCCGTAGCACACTCCGAGTGAAATTGCCGAGCATAAGGTGCAGGCAAAGCATGATATCGCATATGACGGATATTTGTCACGCTTGCCGAAAGATATTCTTGCTTCACTGAGAATGAAGAAGAGAAGAGCGGCTTTTGTAACCGTGATATAGTGTCTGACGGGACTGTTCAGAGCTGTCGAAAAATCGAAATAAGAAGCGAAAAGTGAGATTATCAGACAGCACGCCGCAAGAGTCCACGATACGGTATGTACAGCGGTGTTTCTTGTTTTGTCGGAGATCGAAAATACACATGAGAGCGTGATAAACGGCATGAGTGCGGTAGAAATAAGCTCCAGCTTCTGCGTTGTGGAAAGGGCAGAGAATATTCCGTCTGAACCGATGGCGGAAAGTGCCAGTCTTGTGTCACTGAGTCTGACAACGACAGTGACAACGGACATTATCGCACAAAGAGCCGCACCGAAAATATAATGACGTGACGGAACGGTTTCCGTGTCTATATCATATTTTTTAGCCGGAATATAGCAAAGTGCGGAGAAAACTGCGGCAACGACCGATAAAACAATGCTGATAATGAACGGAGCAGAGCCTCTGGTGAAATGAGAGATATCCGGTTCAAAATCGGTTTTCATTGCAAGCCAAAAGCATACGCCGATGGCAAACGCAAGTACCGGGAAAAAGATACGCAGATATTTGTTTTTTGAGATATCGAAGAAATTCATTATTGCTCCTTTGCGAATGAACTCGTTGAATAAAATCTTACATTATATAATAGCACAAAAATGAACGAAACACAAGGGGGAAATAAGCATTTTAATCTCACACAAGGTCAAAGGCGTGAGGAAAAATACGGCACAGTGTCAACTTTTTCGACGATTCGTTTGAAAATGTGTAAAGTGTACAAAAAATCACGGCGAATTCGTGCAAAATTTCTCTTTGTCAAATGACGAAAGCACTTGATTTAATCCGGCGTATGTGGTAAAATAGTACCGCTTGATGTGCGAAGAAGCGAAAGGTTGCCGCAAGGTCTCTTACTGCTTGACCTGCGGGTAATTTTCGTGGAGTATGTCCGAGTAGATCGGGCGTCTCGAATCGTTTTCAGGTCAGACCCGTAGTTCACCCCGAGCCTGTGTATGTGCCTTGTGTGCATATATGGTTCGGTTAAAATTATGCGAGTTTGGACACACCCGGAGACGTGTTCGCCGCCTCGCAACATTTTATAAATGCTATACAGGAGGCAAAACAATGGCAGTACAGGAAAAAATCAGAATCAAGCTCAGAAGCTATGAACACACACTCGTTGATCAGGCTGCGGCAAAGGTAGTTGAGGTTGCTAAGCGCAATGGTGCAGAAGTATCCGGTCCTATTCCGCTCCCCACCGAGAAGGAAATCATCACAATTCTCCGTGCCGTTCATAAGTATAAGGACAGCCGTGAGCAGTTCGAACAGAGAACTCACAAGAGACTCATCGAAATCAAGAAGCCTTCCCAGAAGGTTGTTGAAGCACTCATGTCCACCGAGCTTCCCGCAGGCGTAGACATCGACATTAAACTCTAAGCTTTAGTGTAAGTTGAAGCGTCGAGTGTCTGACATCGACATCAAACTCTAAGTTACAGCAGTTTGAAATCTCAAGTCGAATCTGATTACTTGAGATGTTGTGTCTGACAAAGCGGAACCCACAACATTAAGCCATACCTAAGCCGTACAGAGCGAATGCAACTGAGTACTCTCCGGTACGAAGCAGCAGCTTGATGGCGGCATAAGGTCACGTTGGAGTCGGCGTACGGCTTACGCGGTCTGAGATGACCACTGACCCCAACCAATAACCTATTATCAGGAGGAAGTACACGATGAAAAAAGGTATCATCGGAAAGAAGCTGGGCATGACACAGATCTTCATGGAAGACGGCAGTGTCATTCCGGTAACCGTGATCGAAGCAGGTCCCTGCCCCGTTACACAGAAGAAGACAGTTGAGACTGACGGTTACAACGCTGTTCAGCTCGCATTTGAAGACATCCGTGAAAAGCTCGTAAACAAGCCCGCAGCGGGTCACTTCAAGAAGTCAGGCGTTTCTCCGAAGCGTCACCTCAAGGAATTCCGTCTCGAGAACACCGAAGCAATGAACGTAGGCGATGTAGTAGCCGCCGATACCTTCGCTTCTGGCGAGAAGGTCGACATTACCGGTATTACAAAGGGTCACGGTTACTCCGGTACAGTTAAGAGATGGAACACACATATTCTCAGAATGACTCACGGTACAGGTCCTATCCACCGTCAGGCAGGTTCAATGGGTGCAAACTCTACTCCCTCGAGAATATTCAAGAATAAGAAGATGCCTGGTCAGTACGGTAACGAACAGGTTACAGTACTTAACCTCGAAGTTGTTAAGGTTGATACAGAAAAGAACCTCATTGCTGTAAAGGGTGCAGTTCCCGGAGCAAAGGGTGGAATCGTATTCATCCGTGACAGCATCAAAGCGTAACCGGAAGGAGGATATAAGAAATGCCCGAAATTAAAGTAGTAAATATGGCAGGCGAAAACGTTGGAACGATGAATCTTTCCGACGCAGTATTCGCTGCTGACGTAAACGGCGCCGTCCTCCATGCGGCAGTTGTAAGATATCTTGGAAATCAGAGACAGGGTACACAGTCCACACTTACCAGAACCGAAGTTTCCGGTGGTGGTAGAAAGCCCTGGAAGCAGAAGGGTACCGGTCGTGCAAGACAGGGTTCCACAAGATCTCCTCAGTGGGTTCATGGTGGTATCGCACTTGGTCCGAAGCCCCGTCTTTATAAGACAAAGCTCAATAAGAAGGTTCGTCGTAACGCTATGATCTCCGCTCTCTCCGCAAAGGTAGCAAGCGGTGACATGATTGTTATCGACAAGATCGAAACTTCTGAATTTAAGACAAAGATCATGGTAAAGATGCTCGCTGCTGTTGGAGCAAAGAAGAAGGCTCTCGTAGTTCTCGAAGAAAACGACCTCAAGGTTCGTGAAAGCCTTTCCAATATTCCCGGCGTAACCGTAGCTCTCTCCAATACGATCAACGTATACGACATTCTTAACTGCGATTCTTTCATCGTTGCTAAGGGTGCCGCAGAAAAAATTCAGGAGGTGTACGCATAATGAAGTTCGTTGCAGATGTAATCATCAGACCTCTTATCACTGAAAAGTCCATGGATCTGATCTCCGAAAAGAAGTACTCCTTTGAAGTTGCAAAGGACGCTACAAAGCCCGAGATCGCAAAGGCTGTTGAAACCATGTTCGAAGGCACAAAGGTTGCTTCCGTAAACACAATCAACATGAAGGCGAAGACAAAGAGAGTTCGCTATGTTGAAGGCAAGACAGCTTCCTGGAAAAAAGCAATAGTTACACTTACAGAGGACTCCAAGACAATCGAGTTCTTTGAAGGTATGAACTAATTAAGGAGGAATACGATAATGCCTACAATTAAATATAAGCCGACTACCCCGGCAAGAAGACATATGTCCGTTCCTTCATTCGAGGAAATCACAAAGTTTACCCCCGAAAAGAGCCTTCTTGCCACAAAGAAAAAGCACGCTGGACGTAACTCCTACGGTAGAATCACCGTTCGTCATAAGGGCGGCGGAAACCGTCAGAAGTACCGTCTCATCGACTTTAAGAGACAGAACACAGGTGCTCAGACCGTTATCGGTATCGAGTATGACCCGAACAGAACCTCTTACATTGCTCTCCTTCAGGACGAGGCTGGTAAGAAGAGCTATATCCTTGCTCCCGTTGGCGTAACTGACGGTCAGGTTCTCTACTCCGGAGAAGACGCAGATATCGTTCCCGGTAACACTCTTCC
>CAYTLG010000083.1:0-8638 GCA_964438725.1 uncultured Ruminococcus sp.
ATGTACGTGTACATCGCAAAAAGCCGGGAAAACATAAACATTATTATCCGAATCATTGACAAAAACACGGTCAGCATTGATATCGTCAACATCAAGAAAAAGCTCTTCCGACGCAAATGCATGGTTTCTATAAACTTCCGCGTTTTTTATTATCATAATACCTCTCCTACAAAATACCGCTTCTTATGTACGGACACAGCAAAACAGAGGGGTCTATTCATGCGTAGATCCAACGCTCAAATCTTGCCGATGTCACAGCATCGCTCTTAAAGATTTTATCCTAAATATTATAGCACACTCCCACTTTTCTGTCAATAACAACATCTACAAACTTTGACATTCCGCAATGCTCTCTGAACTACAAAACGATAAAAAATAAACTTATCTTTGCGAATACACTGGAATATTTATATTTTTTGTGCTACAATATCCGACAGATACAGTTAGTTTCAGCTAACCACAAGGAGGTATATATGCAATACGGCGAGCAGGCAGACACGGACGGAAGCTACAAACTGTTTTATGAAAACGAGGACGGCTCCATTTCATCAAGGCTATATCAAACACTTGACGGAGCGACGGTAATATTCAAGGATGTACATATCCCATGCTTTCATCAGAGCATATCTGCGGATACACTTGAAATAGAATACTGCCGTGAGGGTCGTCTCGAATGCCGAATAGGTGAAGAATACGTATATGTCACGCCGGGAGACATCATAATATACTACCGTGAATCGTCACCGCTTACCCTTACCTATCCAACCTGCCATTATCATTCCGTTTCCCTCTCGATACCGCTGAATGAACCGTCACGACTTCTTGATTTGCACCTCAACGTGATAGGATTTACCGTTGACATGCTGATAAAGAGATATCTCCCGAACTCCAGACGCTTCAGCATACTGAAAAACTCACAACTTATCACAGAGGTGTTTGAATCAATGGATACAGTACCCGACAGCATCAAAGGTGCATGGTACGGAATGAAATTTATCGAGGTGCTTATACTTCTTTCAGCCGATGTTGCCGAAATACGTGAACGTCACGCAAACGCTATCCCACGCAATCAGGCAGACCTTGCAAAGAAAGTATTTCTGTATGCAATGGAAAATCCCGAAAAGCATTTTTCGACAGAGGAGCTTGCAGAAAAGTTCTCGATATCCCCGACACAGCTTAAAAAATATTTCAAGACCGCATATGATATGCCGATTCAGCAATTTATACGTGAGCAAAAGATCAAAGCGGCCGCAAAGCTGTTTGAGTTAAAGGGAATCGGTGTCACGGAGGCTTCACAAATGTTCGGCTACTCAAATCCAAGCAAATTCACTGCCGCATTCAAGGAGGTCATGGGAGAATACCCAAGCAGATACCGCTCACGCCATTATTCGGTCAAATCAGACGAGGGGAAATAGGGACAATTAACGTCTGCCAGGGATGAATTTCCGTCTTTTAGGGGTGGTATTATATCCCATTTTCTGCTATATTATTATAGTCCGTAATGATAATGACGTGAACTTTATATAGGTTCACTTTATTTCATAAGTGTAGTTAGTCTCTGCTAACTCATTCAGACAATATATAATGTAATTTAATATAACAGGAGATAATGTAATGAAGAAAAGATTATTCGCAGTACTGCTCAGTGCTCTCATCCTCGGTGGTGCATTCACAGGCTGTTCTGACAATTCAGACACAAGTGACACAAAGGATACCACATCCTCAGTTTCCGCAAGCACTGATGACGGCGAAGTTGACGAAAGCAATGAAACCTCTTCCACAGTAAAGGTAAACACTGCATATGGAGAGGTTGAAGTTCCCGCTTCCCCTGCAAGAATCTGCGTACTCGACCTTGGCACAATGGACACAATAGATTCACTCGGTCTCGGCGACAAGGTAGTTTGCCTCCAGTGGCACAAGCATTACCCCGACCACCTCGACAGCTATTACAACTCCGAAACAATAGTATCTCTCACAAGCACACAGAACAAGGGCGAAGAAACCACAGAAGATACCGACCCCTATGAAATGTACTATGGAATCGACGCAGATATTATAATCGGTATTACCGACAAGATAACAGAAGAGCTTTACGCCGTTCTCAGCCAAATCGCTCCCACAATTGCACTTGAAAACCCCACAGAAGCAGATGACCTTTTCACCGCAGTAAGCAATAACACCAAAGCCATTGCTTCCGTATGGGGACTTGAGGACAAAGCAAACTCAAACCTCGCTCACTATGACGAAGTTCTCGCACAGATCAAGGATAAAGTTAACGGTAAGACATTTGTTATCACAAGCTCCAACACAGACCTCAGCCTTATTCAGATAGGCAACGCAGGCAAGGGTGGCTCCGGTAATTCAGACTCCGGTGAAAACAAAGGCAACTCAGGCTCAAGCGAAAACAAGGGCGGCTCATCAAACGGTGGAAAACAGAAAAATAGTCAGACCGCAAACCTTTCCGCATTCCTTACAAAGCTCGGTATGACAGAGACTACAAACAATGTTGACGAAAGTGCAGGCGTATCGGCAGTTACAGCGGCAGCAGAAAGCGGTACAAGTGCGAAAGATATCGCAGCGGCTAACATTGAAGCTATCAACGCAGTATCTTCCGATGTAGTATTCATCTACAACTACTCATACACAAGCCTTGATGAAATGACAGCAGACGGATTCAGCATAAACGGACTTGATGACCTTACCGCTCCAACCTGCTTCATCAGCAACGAGCTTACATATTCAGCAGGCGGATATACTTCACTCACATCCGTAATTGACAAGCTCGAAAACGTATTCCTCAAATAAGCCATGAGTGAAAATATGCAGAACAATATCTCTGCAAACCTTGAGGGTCTGATTCGTCAGGCCTTTAATGTTTTTAATGACTCATCCGATGGGCTTTGTCCTCTTCCCGAATGCGAATATTTTATAAATACCGCTAAAAAATACTTCAGCGAAGATAGTCTCACCACCGCAGAGCCGCAGGTCATCGTTCTCGGCACGGACTTCCCTCTTGAGATAGTCCATTCACTCACAGGCAAGCCACCATATTGGATAATCGGCGGAAACAGTGCGTTCAATGCCGTATCTGACGAGAATGTACCACGTGACACAGACCCCGTTACCCGTTCATCACTCGGTCAGCTTCTTTCAATGGAAAAAGCCAAGGATTCAGCTCTTGTTATAGTTCCGTCCTCCTCCGATGCCCACAGAAAGAACGCATACTACCTCAGTCATCTCGGTTGGAAGGTAGTTACGGTATGGATTCCCGCCATCAAGGATGACGCAACACACAATGGATTTTTGTCGGAGCTTGAGCATTCCATCAGCGTTATATGCCGCCATGTAGGAAAACGCTACTCTCGGAAGTCGCTCGAAAAATCCACAGAATATATGAACTCGTTGAGAGAAAGCATACACGAGTTTCTTGCAGTCTCTCACGAAAACGAACCCCTTATGCCCGGCAGAGTACGTATGGCAGTTCTCGACAGCTTCTTCATGACCGATGAGCTTGACAAGTGGCACGAAAACCTAAAGAGACTCACAAATGCCATACGTGGAGTCGGAGAGGTCAACACTCCCCGTGTACTTGTAATAGGCTCACCGATATATTTCCCGAACCATAAAATTCCATCTCTCCTTGCCGATGCAGGGGTTGAGATATGCGGAAACATCGACTCACGAAGCGGACAGTACGAGGGCATAACGGAGCATAAGATAAAGAAAGGTCTTGACCAGGTAGCCCATTTCTATTTTGAGCATGACTCATCAAGTGCATTTGTATGGAACCACGAGCTTATGCAGGCGATACGCCACTATGTCGAAAAAACTCACCCTGACGGAATAATCTGGCACGTCCTAAAGGGTCAGATAGGATACGATTTTGAGCTTAACAGATGTGAGAAATTCTTTGAAGAAAACGACCTTCCCGTTATAAGACTTGAAACCGATTATCAGTATCAGGACGTTGAACAGCTCCGCATAAGAATTGAAGCGTTCAGTGAACTTCTCAGTCAGAAAAAAGCCGAGAAAGGAGCAAAACATGACAAAAATAACTGAAACAGGACGTAAAATACTTTTCTCGACCTCAACAAGACGTATTATCTACTGCATACTCGTCATTGCGGCGGCTGTACTTATGGCATTCTTTTCACAGAAGGTGATATTCTACTACGTTGACTTGTCAGCACAGGCTTATCACATGGAGTTTGCTGATATTTCATCGGATGCACTTCCCGAAAACGCACCTTTTGATGTGGATTACAGCGGAAACACAATACGACTTCTCGGAGACGGCAGTATCCTACGTGAGGATGTAAAGATATACGCCTCCACAAGATTCGGTGCGGCTGAACTGACCGACGAAAACCTCTCAAACATGGACGAAACCTTCCTCGGCAGCTTCTATATACTGGCACCAAACCAGAGCTACGATATTGACGGTGACGGTCAGAACGAAAACGTAATGTTCAGCATAAAGACCGACCTCCGTGAAATTCAAAACAACTCAGGTGAAACTCCCCTTTTCCGTGACAGCAAAATCGTCATGGAGATAGGTATGGACAGTTGTAAGGAGCTTTTCATATACTTCCAGACAAAACCACTTATCGAGCGTGAGGTAACAGTACATCTCGCAAACGGAAGCTCATACACAACGACCACAAATGAACTTGGATATATTGAAAGCCCATCTCTTAATCAGATACGCAAGGGTGTTACGATAGAATATGCACCGAACGGACTTAACACATACCTCTGCCGTTATGTTCCCGAAACATACAGTGTGTTCTCACGTGCCATGCTTCCGCTTATAACACTCATAGTGCTTGCGATTGGTGCAATAGGCTTCTGTGTAATGATGAGAAGTGTAATGAACCGAAAAAAAGACAGTCGTGACTATTCCGCACCGCACAAGGTAAATGGTGTTCACAAGCCTGCGTTCATTATTGTTCGTTGGGTTGTTATGGCCCTCAGCTTCTTTGTTCTCACGTGGGGCGGAAGTATCCTCGGTCATTGGTTTGAGGAGCTTTATATCCCCGTTCTCTCATGCAGCAAGTACAATCCCGAACAGCTCGTCGGAAGTACGTGCTACTATATGTCCCATCTTAATATACTCTTTACCCTTGAACCCTCCAAAATAATCGTATTTTTCGCCTGCTTCTTCATTCCTTTGTTCCTTTTCGGCAAGCTCTTCTGTGGATTTGTCTGCCCTATGGGATTTGCACAGGATGTTATTCATGCGGCACGACAGAAAAGCGGTATCGGCGGAATTTCAATGACGGAAAAGATGTATGAAAACCTTGCTGTTATAAAATGGACATTTGTAATGCTTTTCCTAGGAATGGGCTTTGCCGGACTTGATTTCTGCAACATATGCCCTGCCGTAACTCTTTCTCCTGCATTCTCCGGATTCAAAACCACAATTTATATAAGCGGATTTGTAATGCTGTTCGTTCTTGTCGGCAGCTTCTTTAAGAGAAGATTCTTCTGCAATATATGCCCTCTCGGACTTATAATGGGTCTTTTCCACCGCCTCACTCTCGTCAGACTCAAAAAGGACTGCACAGCCTGCACAGAATGCGGAGCCTGCTATAATGCTTGTCCCATGGGTATCAAGACGATATACACCGAGCGTGAAAAGGCTAACGTGACCGACATGAACTGCCTTATGTGCGGAGAGTGCATACGAAACTGCCCTGAGGACAATGCACTGAAGATAACTCTCGTGGGACAGCCTATTTACACTGCATCCAGAAAAGGCTTTATGAAACGATTCGACAAGAAGAACAAAATCAAAAAGGCGGTGATTAAATGAATGAGCAGATAGAACGCAGACGTGAACGCTTCAAGTCAAAATCAGCCTCTATCGCTTCAAAATATCTCCGCCGAATGGAAGAGCTGTCGGGACTTCCCGAAAATCTCACTCCGTTTACAAAGATACTTGAAAAAGCTCATGTTGATTTCGAGCGTATTATCCCAAACGACAAAAAGGTTATCGGAACCTACTGTATGATGGTACCGAAAGAGCTTATCCATGCGGCAGGTGCTGAGAACGTAAAGCTCTGTTCAGGTAGTTTTACAGGATTTTCCATAGGTGAAGATACAACTCCCCGTGATGCCTGCCCACTTGTAAAGGCTGTCGCAGGTATGCAGGAGATAGGCTCTCTCTCTCCATATTCGGACTGTGACCTCATGGTAATACCTGTGACTTGCGACTGTAAGAAAAAGCTGGCTTCAATGCTTGCGGAAACCTTTCCGGTTCATGTGATGCAGGTTCCATCTGTCAGACAATCGGATGAGCTTCTTGAGGTATATGTTGAGGAGCTGTACCGTCTTATACCGATGCTTGAGAATATAACAGGAAACAAGGTCACCTATGATTCGCTCATGAGTGGCGTTGATGCGGTCGGACAGGCTCAGGCAGAGCTTTCACGCTTCGTATGGCTGAAACGTTCTTCTGAAAAAATGCTCATACGAGGAACTCACGCAATGGCTGTCATGAACGCACAAAGCCTCATGCCGCTTGATGACTGGACAGAAGCCCTACGAGGACTTAACGATGAGCTTGAAGCAAGAAACGACAGTGATTTCACAATAACACGAAAGAAGCTCCCCCGACTTCTTCTCACAGGCTCACCGGTAGTTTTCCCGAACATAAAGCTGCCTCTGCTTATTGAAGAAACAGGCGGTTCACTTGTTGCGGACGAAACCTGCATGGGTGAACGCTTCCTCTACGACCCACTATGCGTATACGACAGAAGCTTCGATGGATATATACGTGCAATGGCTACACGTTCAATACGTCCCTGCACCTGTCCTACATTCCTTGACAGTCAGACAAGACTTCACCGACTGAAACAGATGATAAAGGACAACCACGTTGAAGGCGTTGTATACCACGTTCTCAGAGGCTGCCTTGTGTATGATTTTGAGTACAAACTCATTGAAGAAGAAATGGGTAAGCTCGGCATTCCCGTTATCCGTGTGGAGACCGACTACAACGAAGAGGATATAGAACAGCTCCGCATAAGGATTGAAGCCTTTGTTGAGCTTATCAAGCTGAGAGACAATACAGGAGGACTTAATTGAATGGAAGAAAAATACTATATCGGGCTTGACGGCGGCTCGACCTACATAAAAGCGGCTCTCCTGCGTGGACGTGAGGTAGTAGATACACAGGTTCGCTCGACAGGTATCTCAAACAACGAGACCGCAACCGTACTTGTCGGAGAAATGATAGCTTCAGCAGGAATAAAGCGTGAGAATGTAGCATACATCATGGCAACAGGATACAGCCGCAAGGTACTTGACGTAGCCGACGATGATATATCCGAAATAACAGCTCACGCATACGGAGTAAGAATAACCGCTCCTGAGGGATATCGCCCCGGAATGATAGTAGACATCGGCGGTCAGGACTCAAAGATAATCTACCTTGACTCAAACTACAATGTAAAGAACTTTGCGATGAACGACAAGTGTGCGGCGGGGACAGGAAAATTCCTTGAAGTGGTTGCACAGACCCTCGAAACGACGATAGACCAGGTTGGACCGCTCTCACTCGAAAGCAAAGCACCGTGCGACATAAACTCGACCTGCGTAGTTTTCGCTCAGTCGGAAATAATCTCCCTTGTTGCAAGAAAATTTGACAGACGTGATATTCTTGCGGGAATGCACCTCTCAATGGCAAAGCGTATCATTAAAATGATGAAGAAATCCGAACGCACAGGCGACATTCTAATGACCGGCGGCGGAGCTTTGAACACAGGTATCCACAAGATGTTTGAGCAGGAGCTTATGAAGGACGTATATGTGGCAAATCATCCGCAGTTCAACGGTGCAATAGGTGCGGCTCTCATTGCACAAAGCAGAGGCTGATGAACGCATCCACCTTGATCCCACTTATTCTGACAGGTGCAGGAACAGGACTTGGCTGCGGAATCAGCTGCGGTGCCTGCGGAAATCCCATGACAAATGCTTTTCTGGCGGGGTATCTGTTCACGCACACAAACAAGCTGAAAAAGACCCTGACCTCGTTCTGCGGATACCACCTCGGAAAAGCGGTTACGGTTTCCCTGCTCTGTCTCCTTGTATCCATATTCGGAAGCAGTATCGCAGATGAAAACGGACGCTTTTTCGGAATAGATCTGACCTTTATCGTGAATGTACTGATGCTCGTGTTTGTCACGGTAATGCTCGCAAAATGGGTCAGAGACTTCATTCACCACAGAGACAGGGGCTGTCACGGAGACTGCAAAACGAACTCAAAACGACCGAAAAACGGCTTTATACCCATGTCAATCTACGGTGCTGTCAGCGGAATGTCTCCCTGTGCCTCACTTCTGCTTGTTCTCAGCTATTCCTCCTCACTTTCCGCAGGTGAAGCGATACTTGTCGGACTGAGCTTTTCCCTCGCAAATTCCGTGATACCGCTCGTTCTGCTGACAGCTTTGACGGGACTTCTATCGGAGCAGATGTACCGTGAGATACCCAACAAAATACGTTATCTTCAGCTTGCGGTATACCTCGTTTTTGCCATTGTTCTAATAAAAAATCTGTTATCCTAAATCTGAAAGAAGGGTTATATATGAATGAAAAAAGGTACATACCACGTTTTCTGGCAAGCGTAACGCTGATA
>CAYTLG010000084.1:0-8595 GCA_964438725.1 uncultured Ruminococcus sp.
GCCTTGTACGTCTACGGTGCGTTAAACCGTGCAGGCTTGCCTTATTTATGGCAGGACTCAGAGTGCCGTGCTTTTTGTGCGGAATTCGGGTGGTACCACGATTATGTCGTCCCGTTTGTCGGTTTATTCCGATGATGGGGCTTTTTTTATTCGTATGCCCCTGCTGCTTATTGTAAACACAAGAAAGGATTATATCAGAAAATGAGAGAGACCCTTGAAAAAATCAAAGCCGAAGCTCTTGCTGAACTTGCAGCTCCCTCGGCTCCTTTAGAAGATATCAGGATCAAATACCTCGGCAAAAAGGGAGAGCTTACAGCAGTTCTCCGTGGAATGGGCAAGCTGTCCGCAGAGGAACGTCCCGTTATCGGTCAGCTCGCAAACGAAGTCCGTGCAGAAATAGAAAGCAAAATCGAAGAACTTTCCGAAGCAAGAAAGGCCGCTGAACAGGCTGCTATGCTTGAAGCTGAAAAGCTCGACGTTACAGTTCCCGGTGACAAAATTCGTGCAGGACATACACATCCTCTTGCACTCGTTCAGCGTCAGCTTGAGGACATCTTCCTCGGAATGGGTTACTCCATCGTTGACGGTCCCGAAGTAGAGTACGACTACTACAACTTCCAGGCTCTTAACATTCCCAAGGATCACCCCGCACGTGACACACAGGATACATTCTACATCACCGAAAATATCCTTCTCCGTTCACAGACATCCCCCGTTCAGGCAAGAGTTATGGAAAAAACTCAGCCCCCGATAAAGATTATATCCCCCGGTCGTGTTTACCGTTCCGACGCAGTTGACGCAACACACTCTCCCCTCTTCCATCAGCTTGAGGGTCTTGTAGTTGACAAGGGTATCACAATGGGAGACCTCAAGGGAGCACTTGAAATGTTCGCTCGTCGTATGTACGGTGAATCCACACAGATAAGATTCCGTCCTCACCACTTCCCGTTCACAGAACCCTCCGCAGAGGTTGACGTATCCTGCTTTGCCTGCGGTGGTAAAGGATGCCGTCTCTGCAAGGGCGAAGGTTGGATTGAAATCCTCGGTGCCGGTATGGTTCACCCGAACGTCCTCCGTATGTGCGGAATAGACCCTGAGGTTTACAGCGGATTCGCATTCGGTGTAGGTATCGAAAGAATTGCTATGCTCAAGTACCACATCGACGACATGAGACTCCTTTACGAAAACGACGTTCGCTTCCTCAGCCAGTTCTGAGCAGTGACGAAACATCCGATGTAATTTTAGAAAGGTTTATATATTATGCAGCTTTCAATGAAGTGGCTGGCGGAATACACAGACGTCAGCGATATCAGCATAAAAGAATATTGCGACAGAATGACTATGTCAGGCTCAAAGGTAGAGGGCTATGAAACTGTCTGCGGCGAGATAAGCGGTGTTGTATGCGGTAAGATACTTGAAATAACACGTCACCCCAACGCTGAAAAGCTCGTTATTTGTAAGGTAGATATCGGCGGTGAAGCACCTATCCAGGTAATCACTGCCGCAACAAACGTATTCGAGGGAGCTTTAGTACCCGTTGCAACAGATGGTGCTCACCTTCCCGAAGGCGTAAAGATAAAGAAGGGCAAGCTCCGTGGTGAAGTTTCAGAGGGTATGTTCTGTTCAATCGCCGAACTCGGTCTTACTCTCCATGATATGCCCGGTGCTATCGAGGACGGTATTCTCATTCTCGGTGATGTAGGTCTTGGTGATATTCCTCTCGGTACAGATATGGTCGAAGCTCTCGGTGTACGTGATGACGTTGTTGAATTTGAAATCACCTCCAACCGTCCCGACTGTCTCTCAGTTATCGGTCTTGCTCGTGAATCCGCCGTTACATTCGGTCGTGAGCTTCACCTCCACACTCCTAAGAGCGAATTTGTTTCCGCAGATGACGATAAAATCGAAAACTACCTCTCCGTTAACGTACAGAACACAGAAAAGTGCTATCGTTACAGTGCAAGAGTAGTAAAGAACGTAAAAATCGCTCCCTCACCGCTTTGGATGAGAATGAAGCTCCGTTCTGAGGGTGTTCGTCCGATAAACAACATCGTTGACATAACAAACTATGTAATGCTTGAGTATGGTCAGCCCATGCACGCATTCGATTACAAGTGCCTCAGCGGTTCAGAAATCAATGTAAGAAGTGCTGTTGACGGTGAGAATTTCGTTTCTCTCGACAGCATCCCCCATACTCTCGACTCCTCCATGCTCGTTATTGCAGACCACGAAAAGGCAGTAGCTCTCGCAGGTGTAATGGGCGGCGAAAACAGTGAAATTACCGACTCCACCACAACAGTAGTATTTGAATCTGCTACATTCCATCCCGGAAATGTTCGTGTAAGTGCAAAGAAGCTCGGCATGAGAACAGAATCCTCCGCAAGATTTGAAAAGGGTCTCGACTCCGAAAATACAATGCCCGCACTTAACAGAGCTTGTGAGCTTATCGAAGAGCTTGGTGCAGGTGAAATCGTAAACGGAACCATCGACGTATATCCCGTAAAGAAAGAACTTGTAACTCTCCCTCTCGATGCCGATGTTATCAACAAGTTCCTCGGTGTAAACCTCACTCAGGAATACATGGCTGAAATAATGAGAAAGCTCGATTTCGGCGTATCAGATGACCTCCATACAATAACAGTTCCATCTTTCCGTGATGACGTTCGCTGCATGAACGACGTTGCAGAGGAAATTCTCCGTATGTACGGCTACGACAAGTTCGAGTCTACTCTTTCCGAATCCGCAACTCCTACTCTCGGTGCAAGAAGCGAAAGACAGAACTTTGACAACAACCTCCATGATATGCTCGTTGGTATGGGCATGGATGAAATTGAAACATTCTCCTTCATCAGCCCCTCTTACTACGACAAAATCAGACTTGTTTCCGATGACTACCGTAGAAAGTGCGTTGTTATCTCCAATCCTCTCGGAGAAGATACATCCGTAATGCGTACTACCACTCTGCCCTCCATGCTCAAAGTTCTCGCAGATAACTACGCAAAGAAGAATCAGGCTGTAACTCTGTTCGAGATGTCAAAGGTATATCTCAAGAAGAGCGACACTGAACTTCCCGATGAACCCGCAAGACTTACACTCGGATTCACTACATCCGATGATAAGAACGGATTCTACCGTATGAAGGGATATATCGAAGCTATTCTTGAAATCGCAGGAATCACAAACGCTGAATTCAAGGCTGAAAAGAATGAACCTGCATTCCACCCCGGAAGATGTGCTGTCATATACGCAAACAGCAAGAAGCTCGGCGTATTCGGTGAAGCTCATCCAGAAGTAAGCGAAAACTACGGCATCGGTGCAAGAGTATACCTCGCAGAGCTTGAAAGCGACAACATTTTCGACTCACGCCGTCTTGAGATAGAGTTCACACCTATCCCGAAGCATCCCGCTATCGAAAGAGACTTCTCATTCGTATGCGACGAAGAGCTTGAAGCTGCGTCTGTTGTAAATACTATCAAGTCTGCAAGCCGTCTCGTATCCTCCGTTGAACTGTTCGACATCTACCGTGGTCCCCAGCTCGGTGAAAACAAGAAGAGTATGTCCTATGCGGTAATGCTCCGTGCTGCCGACAGAACTCTCACAGATACCGAAGCTGACGAAGCTGTAAAGTCAATTCTTGAGTCTCTAGAAAAAGAACTCGGTATCACACTCAGATAAATTTCGATTAAGGATGGCGTTATTATGAAAACATATCCTATGACCATTGCGGGAATCAATCGTGAACTTCCAATTTGTCCCGTAAACGAACACATTTCCATTGGTGCGTTTGTAATTTTCGGTGACCCTGAGCTTACAACAGCGACCTCAGAAGCACTTCTCAAGCTCGCACCCGAATACGACTATATCATTACTGCTGAAGCAAAGGGTATTCCGCTTGCTCATGAAATGTCAAGACTTGACGGAAACCGCAAATACTTCGTTGCTCGTAAAAAAGCAAAGGCGTACATGAGCGGTGTATTTGAAGTAAAGCTCCACTCAATCACAACACAAGGCGAACAGAGCCTTTTCCTCGACAAAACAGAGGCTGAAATGATAAAAGGCTCACGTATTCTCATCGTTGATGACGTTATCTCGACAGGCGAATCACTCCGTGCTGTTGAAGAACTTGTAGAAGCCGCAGGTGGAAATATCGTTGGCAAAATGACAATACTTGCAGAAGGTGATGCTCAGACAAGAGATGACATAATCTATCTTGAAAAGCTCCCTCTCTTCAATCCTGACGGAACAGTTCTCGAAGGCTCCATCCACTAAGAAAAAAATAAAAACAGGTGCAAAGGAAAAACTCCAATGCACCTGTTTTGTTATTTCATACCGGATTTGTCAACGTGTTGTCTGCCTTAGTTGCAGCAAGTACAGCTAAGTATGCAGAGCAGAAGGATTATTACGATTATCCATACAAGATTTTCGCTGTCAAAAAGATTACATAAGCATCCCATGATTTTATCTCCATGCCACACGGGCTATTTTGAACTTGAGCGTTTCTTCCGCTCTGTTATCATGATATGCAAAGCCACATACGATGTTACTCTTTCAGCACAAGTTTATCGCAACCCAGGAAATCATTCGCAGCAGTAAGACTGGTCACTGGTATATGCAGATGTCGTCCGCACTTGTTACAGAAAAGTCTTACGTAGTCGTCATGTATTTCAAGGTCATATTCACCGTCATGGCCGCAACCGCATTCAATAGCACCCTCATCGGCAAGCTCACGAACCACATACATTACAATATCAAGCACCTGCGGATCGGTTAGCTCAAGGTTTTCTCCTCTTACAGATGCAAGAGATTCAAAGCTCGTGTCTCCGAGAAGTTCAAGAAGCTCTTTTTCGCTTTTCTTCATAGCATCCTGAACCTTTTCTTTTCCACCTACAAAGCAGATGTCGATTCCGGAATAGTTACAGGGCAGTGCAAAAAGATCTTTATCGAAGAACATCTGCGAAGATATTATATAGCTGTGCGGATTCGGACAGAACAGGCAAGGCACATTCAGTCTTACCTTTTTATCCCTTGTATAGATAAGCTCAAGCTCAGAACCTCCACAGGGACATTTCAACTTTATAAGGTCGGCGGTAAGTGCGAATATTCCGACCATACTCATTACCGATGAACCGCAAACGGGACAACGATATGCAACAGTAGTTTCCTTTTTATCAAGAACCATATTAATTCTCCATATTCTCTGTATATACACAATAATTCATGCTTTTAATATGTAATATTATAGCACCGACACGTTGAAAATGCAAGGACATAATATATTTGTCGTCTTTATTATTTTTATTATGGAATTTTGGGGAATGATATGCTATAATTCTTATCGAAAAATTCATTCGGAGGTGAGAAAATGCATTACGAGCGTCAATCGGACACCGTTCACATATCGGTAAGTGAGCTTGCAAAATTTGCTTTTCAGCGTGAGAGTCCGTCGGCTGTCTCGGAAAAATACGGTTTTGTCAAAGAAAATATCGTTCCCGACTTTGACGATGCACGTGATATCGTTCTCACATCTGAGCGAGAGGGAGTTATGCTGCACAATATCTCCGAAACCGATGCCTCTATATCTTCAGCCTCAACCGAAATACCGCTTGAGAAAAGGTCAATGTTCGGCGATTATTCGATATCTGTAAGCGGATATGCTGATATTATCTCCCCGACTTACCCATTCCATACAGTAGAAGAAATTAAAACTGTATCGTCTTTTCCTCGTGGTTTGTCTGCTCTTTCATATCCCGAACATTTTGCACAGGCCGCCATATATGCCTATATCTATGCTGAAACACAGGCTCTTTCGGAGGTGAACGTAAGGATAACATATCTCAAACGCTCAAACGGCGAAAAAATAACATTTACCGCAGCATTTACATTATCCACCCTTACAAGAATGTTCGAAACTCTGCTCAAACGTGCGTATGTTATGATAAACTCATTTGCCGACAGATATCGTATTTTCCCAAAACAAGCAAAGGAACTTCCATTTCCATACACTTCGATACGAGACGGTCAGCTTGAATTTGTCAATAAGGCGTACCGTGCGATAGTAAAATCAAACTCCCTGCTCGTATCTGCACCTACCGGAATCGGAAAAACCATGTCGGCATTGTTCCCTGCAATCAAGGCTCTCGGTGCAGGTGCGGCAGACCGTGCATTCTACCTTACAGCCAAGAATATCACTGGAAAAGCCGCCATAGAAGCTCTCGCTCGTATTACAAAATATGCTCCGCACCTCCGTTCTGTTATGATATGTGCAAAAGAGATGCTCTGTCCTTATGCAAATCGCAAGGATACCGTTATGAACTGCCGATTCTGCGACAAAACTGACAGCATGACTGAGGATTTCGGAAAGACATACATCTCGTACCGTGAACGTCAGCTTGCCGCGCTTGAAGAGCTTCTGCTTGACCAAGACCCGATTTATACTACCGAAAGGATAACAAAAACCGCAGAAAAGCACAATGTCTGTCCACACGAGCTGTCACTTGATTTATCCGAAAGCTGCGAAATAATAATCTGCGACTACAACTACGTTATTGATGACGGTATACGATTTATCCGATATTTCAAGGACGTAAAGAACACCGAAAAATATGTATTTCTCTTTGATGAGGCACATAATCTTCCCGACAGAACCAGAAACACGTATTCCGCCGCAATTTCCTCCGATGATATAAAAAAACTGACCGAGATAACCGAAACATATATCACAGGGGATGCGGAGCTAAATTCCCGACTTGACGAGTTATACTCCGCAATGGCTGAAATTTGCAGCATATGTACCGACAGCGAATATTGCAGAAGCACGGACGAGGGCGAGATAACCTACGGATTTTATGAAAGTTCATCAGCCCCCTCTGAGCTTATCCGTTGTGCTGGGAATCTCACACGAGTTCTGCGTCGCATCATTCGTGACGGCGGTGACTATTCCGACATGCTTGATGAATACGTGAAAAAGTTATCAAGACTTGTGTTCGTATCTTCATATTTTGATGACAAATTCAGATTTTTTGCCTCACGTGAAAACAGCGATGTCAAGGTTCAGTTGCTTTGTCTCGACCCATCGGGCATTTTGTCTGCCATGCTCTCCTCCGCACGTTCCGTGATAATGTTTTCCGCTACCCTTTCACCGATAGAGTATTTCAGTGAAGTCACGGGAATGCAGGATGCCGATACACTTGAGCTTGAATCTCCCTACGAAAAAGAAAATCTTTGCGTGGTTGCATTTGACTCCATAAGCACACGACTTAACGACAGAAAGCACGGTACTTACAGCTGTGCTGAGGTCATAGCTGAAACTGTATCCGCAAAAGACGGAAACTACATCGTATATTTTCCCTCATATGAATACATGAGGCGTGTTTGCAAGGCATTTTCAAATATTATGCCTGAAGCTAACATAGTGATGCAGAAGCAAAACATGAGCTACCGTGAACGTGAGAGATTCATAGCACTTTTTAGAAGCGGAAAGCACGGTGCGTTAGTAGGTTTCTGCGTACTCGGCGGAATGTTTTCAGAGGGTATCGACCTTATCGGTGAAAGCCTTATAGGCACAATAATTATCGGAACAGGAATGCCGCAGCTGTCAGCCGAAAGAAACATCATGTCGGCATATTATAATGAAATAAACGGCAGAGGTCACGACTTCGCATATCTCTGTCCGGGCATCAACAAGGTAATGCAGGCGGCAGGCAGAGTTATACGTTCAGAAACTGACTGCGGAGTCATAGTCTGGGTAGATGACAGACTTGGCGAGCCGAACATTAAACTCATGCTTCCACCGCATATGCGACACATCAAATATACGGGTGACACAAATTCACTCGGTGTGATACTGAGCGACTTTTGGGACAGCCACAACGAATAACGACCTGTACTTCGGTTTTCACTTAGCCAAAAATCGAGGTATAGGTCTCCTTTTATTTCTACAAAGTGCCGAAATTGCATTTTTTGCACCGTTGAGCTTTATTTTTCAACACAATTATGCTATAATGAAAAGGTTGACAAAGATAAAAGAAAACAGAATTTTTGAATTTATACGAAAGGATTATCTTCTGACAGAGAAAGATAATTGAAAGGTAATTGTTTTGATTAGAGAAGACCTTCGCAATGTCGCTATTATTGCTCACGTTGACCACGGCAAAACCACACTCGTTGACCAGATGCTCAAACAGTGCGACACCTACCACGAAAATCAGGTAGTCAGAGACCGTGTCATGGACTCCGGCGACCTCGAAAGAGAAAGAGGAATCACAATTCTTGCGAAAAACACCTCTGTTGTACGCGACGGTATCAAAATAAACATTATCGACACCCCCGGACACGCCGACTTCGGCGGTGAAGTTGAACGTATACTTAAAATGGTAAACGGCGTTATTCTTCTTGTTGACTCCGCAGAGGGTCCCATGCCCCAGACACGTTTCGTTCTCAAGCGTGCTATGGAGCTTGGTCACAGAATAATCGTTGTTATCAACAAGATCGACCGTCCTGACGCAAGACTTGATGAAGTTCCCGATGAAGTTCTTGAACTTCTCATGGAGCTTGATGCCACAGACGAACAGCTTGACTCTCCTGTACTCTTCTGCA
>CAYTLG010000085.1:0-8469 GCA_964438725.1 uncultured Ruminococcus sp.
CGGTTCAGGTAATGGGTAACGACGTAGCTGTTTCCATGGCTGCTTCTCAGGGTAACTTTGAACTTAACGTATTCATGCCCGTTTGTATCTACAACTTCCTCCAGTCCGTTCGCCTCCTCGCTGAAGCTATCGTTTCCTTCAATGATAACTGTGCTGTTGGTATCCGTGCTAAGGAAGACAAGATGCATGACAACCTTTACAATTCTCTCATGCTCGTAACAGCTCTTAACCCCTACATCGGCTATGAAAACGCTGCTAAGACTGCTAAGAAGGCATTCAAAGAGAATATCTCTCTCAAGGAAGCCTGCGTAGCTCTCGGATTCCTCACAGCAGAACGCTTCGACGAAGTATTCAAGCCTGAAGAAATGGCGTAACCGAAACCACGCAAAAAATAATTTGGAGTAAAAAATATGAAAATTTCGTATTATCCGGGATGCACGCTCAAAAATAAGGCCGCCATCCTTGACAGATATGCGAGAGAGTCGGCGGCAGTCCTCGGATATGAGTTCGAGGAAATCGAAAACTGGCAGTGCTGCGGTGGTGCGTATACCTCCGAAAAGGATGAGATTGCAACAAAGCTCCCGTCCGTAAGAGCTCTTGCCAACGGATATAATAGCACGGGTCGTGTCGTAACAGTATGCTCCGCTTGCTATAATGTCCTCGCACAGACAAATCATGAGTTCGCCGTCAATCCCGACTTTGACAGAAGAGTGAACAACTACCTCTCTCCCGATTTTGAATATCACGGAGAGGGTAAGGTAATTCACTTCCTTGAGCTTCTCAGAGACGAAATAGGCTTTGAAGAACTCAAGAAGAAAGTCGTAAAGCCGCTTACAGGAAAGAAGATTGCCGCATATTATGGCTGTCTCCTCCTCCGTCCGTCAACCGTTCTCAAGTTCGATGACCCCGAAAACCCTGAGATAATGGAAAATCTTATCCGTGCTCTCGGTGCTGAACCCGTCATCTACCCCATGCGTAACGAGTGCTGCGGCGGATATATCACTCTCGAGGATACTGCTCAGGCAGAAAAGAGAAGCGGTGCTGTCGCATCAAGTGCAAAGGATATGGGTGCGGACTTCATGATAACTGCCTGCCCGCTTTGCCAGTACAACATTAAAAAGCACTCCGGCACAGGTCTGGAGATAAAATATTTCACCGAAGTTCTCGCAGAAGCACTCGGTATCATTGATTAATCAGAGGGAGGACTTAAAATGAACGCAGATTTAAAGGAACAGGTTCTCCGTATCAGCGGCTCGGACGTTGGTAAGTGTATGCGTTGCGGCAAATGCTCCGCTACCTGCCCGTCATACGATGAGATGGAATACCATCCGCATCATTTTGTATACCTTGTCGAGCGTGGAGATATTGATAGGCTCATGGAGTCAGAATCTATTTATAAGTGTCTGACTTGCTTTGCCTGCGTAGAAAGATGCCCGCGTGGAGTTGAACCCGCCAAGGTAGTTGAAGCCATAAGAGTT
This sequence comes from uncultured Ruminococcus sp., assembly GCA_964438725.1. GTDB lineage: Bacteria > Bacillota > Clostridia > Oscillospirales > CAG-272 > UMGS1696. Next base: position 1,479 of record CAYTLG010000085.1, read on the forward strand.
GAGGCAGTTCGTCGTCAGGGAAAGAACCATCTCAAAGCAGATGATATCCCCGCAAAGCTCGATGATGATATGCCCGGACAGGCCCTTATGACCGCTATGAGAAAATATTCCAAGTAATACGGTAAACCTTTTTAAGAAAGGCAAGAAGAATAATGCAAAGAATAGGTGTATTTGTATGTCACTGCGGTACCAATATCGCAGGTACAGTTGACACAAAAGCCGTAGCGGAAGCTCTCGGACGTGAACAGTGCGTCGTATTCTCTACGGACTATACATATATGTGCTCCGAAGCAGGTCAGAACCTCATTAAGGACACTATTAAAAATGAAAAACTCACAGGAGTAGTAGTATGTTCATGTTCTCCGAGAATGCATGAAGCTACATTCCGTAAAACCGCAGCTGCCGCAGGTCTTAACCCATACATGGTAGAGATCGCAAACATCCGTGAACAGTGCTCATGGATTCACAAGGATAAGGCAGAAGCAACAGAAAAGGCGATCATCCTCGGTCGTGCTGCTATCGCTAAGGTACTTCTCAATACTCCTCTTACAGCAGGCGAAAGCCCCGTTGTAAAGAGAGCCCTCGTTATCGGTGGTGGTATTGCAGGTATCCAGACAGCTCTCGACATCGCAGAAGCAGGCTTTGAAGTAGATATCGTTGAAAAGAAGCCCACTATTGGCGGTAAGATGACCCAGATAGACAAGACATTCCCGACTCTCGACTGTGCAGCTTGTATCCTCACCCCTAAGATGGTTGACTGTGCTCAGAACGAGAAGATTAAGATTTATTCTTACAGTGAAGTTGAGTCCGTATCCGGATTCGTTGGTAACTTCTCTGTAAAAATCAAGAGAAAAGCAAGATACGTTGACGAAACAAAGTGTACAGGCTGCGGTCTTTGTACAGAAAAATGCCCGATGAAGAACGTACCTAACGACTTCAACCTCGGCATGGATAATCGTCGTGCTATCTATATTCCTTTCGCTCAGGCTGTTCCGAAGGTTGCTACTATTGACCCCGATCATTGTAATATGCTCAAGAACGGCAAGTGCGGTGTATGCTCCAAGGTTTGTACAGCAGGTGCTATCGACTACAAGCAGACCGATACATTTGTTGAAGAAAAGTACGGTGCTATCGTAGTTGCAACAGGCTTCAACCCCATCGATGTTTCCAAGTATGGCGAATATGCTTACAACGAATCCAAGGACGTTATCACATCTCTTGAATTTGAAAGACTTACAAACGCAGCAGGCCCGACAGCCGGTACACTTCTCAGACCTTCCGACGGTAAGCATCCTCACACAATCGTATTTGTACAGTGCGTAGGTTCAAGATGCACACCCGAAAGAGGTAAGCAGTACTGCTCCAAGATTTGCTGTATGTATACCGCAAAGCACGCTATGCTTACACGTGAAAAGTACCCCGATACAGAAGTTTATGTATTCTATATCGACGTTCGTACTCCCGGTAAGAACTTTGATGAGTTCTACCGCAGAGCAGTTGAGGATTACGGCGTTCACTATATCAAGGGTGCTGTTGGTAAGGTATCTCCTCAGGCTGACGGTACACTTGATGTTCAGGCTTCCGACCTCATCATGAATGAACAGCTCCATATCAAGGCAGACCTCGTAGTTCTTGCCGCTGCTATCGAGCCTGACCAGACCGCACGTCCTCTCGCAACAAAGCTCACAGCTTCCATGGATACAAACGACTTCTTCACAGAAGCACATCCGAAGCTCAGACCTGTTGAATCTCCCACAGCGGGTGTATTCCTTTCAGGTGTTTGCCAGGGCCCGAAGGATATCCCCGAAACCGTATCTCAGGCAAGTGCCGCTGCCGCAAAGGTTATCGGACTTCTCGTTAAGGATAAGCTCACCTGCAACCCGTGCGTAGCTCATTCCAACGAGAATATGTGTAACGGATGCTCACAGTGTGCTAATGTCTGCCCGTACGGTGCTATTACATACGTAGAAAAAGAATTCAGAATGCCCGACAGAACTACAAAGATCAGACGTGTAGCAAGTGTTAACCCCGCAGTATGCCAGGGTTGTGGTGCTTGTACCGTAACTTGCCCGTCCGGAGCTATGGACCTCTTCGGATTCTCTAACAACCAGATTATGGCGGAGGTAGACGCAATATGCAAATGAATGAAAACGAAAAATTCGTCCCGACCATAGTAGCATTCTGCTGCAACTGGTGTTCATATGCGGGAGCTGACCTTTCCGGTACAAACCGTCTTCAGTATCCTGCAAATGTAAAGATTATCAGAGTTCCCTGCTCATGCCGTGTAAACCCCATGTTCATTCTCCGTGCATTCCAAAGAGGTGCTGACGGTGTTATCCTCTGCGGATGCCATCCGGGAGACTGCCACTACACATCCGGTAACTTCTATGCACGTCGCCGTATGACTCTCCTGTTCAGTATGCTCGACTTCCTCGGAATTGAAAGAAACAGAACCAGAGTTGAGTGGGTATCGGCTGCTGAAGGTGCAAAATTCGCCGCAACAATGAACAGCTTTGCGGAAGAGATCACAAAACTCGGACCTAACCGCAGACTGGAGGACCTGAGATGCAAGAAATAATTGTAAAAGAAACAATGGTCAAAAGAGCAAAGGAGCTTCTCGCTGACGGCACTGTAACACGTGTCATCGGTTGGAAAGCAGGTGAATTTGCTTATGACTCAACTCCCGCAGTATTTACAAGTGCGGAAGAAATAGATAACGAATTTATTTACGACAGCTTCTGTGCGTCCAACGTATCGAAGTACCTCGTAAAGGAATCCGCAAAAGAGGGAAAGGTACTTGTATTCCTCAAGCCCTGCGATACATTCTCTCTCAACCAGCTCACCGCAGAACACAGAGTTAACCGTGAAAACGTATATGTTATCGGTATTCCCTGCGAAGGTAAGGCTGATGTTGAAAAAATCAAGGCAAAGGGTATCGAGGGTATCACAGGTATCGAAGAAGACGGAGACAACTATGTTGTTAAGACCGTTTACGGAGACTCCACTGTTGCAAAGAGCGAAGCTACTGCTGATCGCTGCGTAACCTGCAAGAGTAAGCGTCACGTTGTTTACGATGAACTCATCGGTGAAGACGGAGAAGATAACCCGAACTCCGGCAGATTCGACCTCGTTGAAAAGCTTGAAGCTATGACTTCCGAAGAGCGTTTTGAGTTCTGGAGAGGCGAGCTTTCAAGATGTATCCGCTGCAACGCTTGCCGTAACGTATGTCCTGCTTGTACCTGCGAAACCTGTGTATTCGATAACCCGAATTCCGGTGTAGCTCAGAAGGCTGCCGCAGATACCTTTGAAGAAAAGAACTTCCACATAATCCGTGCTTTCCATGTGGCAGGTAGATGTACAGACTGCGGCGAATGCTCCAGAGTTTGCCCTGAGCATATTCCGCTCCACCTCCTCAACCGTAAGTTTATCAAGGATATCGACGAGCTTTACGGAGACTACACAGCAGGTAACGATACAGAATCCCGTCATCCTCTCACATCATATACTTTCGATGATGCTGAACCCTCAGTTGTACATGAAAGAGGTGTTGAATAATGAAGTATTTAGCTAAAGCAGACCTTAACAACTTCCTTTCCGCCGCTTCCAAGGCAATGAAAGTATATGTTCCCGTTGACAATAACGCAGGCAAGGCTGATTATAAGCTCTGGAGCGAGGGTACAGTAGTATCAAACGCTCTCCATACAACAAGAAGTGCAAAGGATTTCTTCTTTCCCCAGACAGAAAACCTTGTTGAATTTAAAATCGACCACAAGAAGATCGACATAATCGACCCCAGAATTGAAAGAGAAGATTTCGTTATCTTCGGTGTTCGTGCTTGTGACGTTCGTTCTTTCGACATTCTTGACAGAGTTTTCCTCTATGCTGATCCCGTAGATACATACTACAAGAATCGCCGTGAGCATTCTCTCATCATTTCCATGTCCTGCGACCGTCCTCATGAGACCTGCTTCTGCTCCGCTTTCGGTATCGATGCATCCGAACCCGCAGGAGACATCGTATTCACAACAGCTGCTGAAGGCTACTATGTAACCGCTAAGACAGAGAAGGGTGAAAAGTTCCTCTCCGATATCGGTTATGCATTTGAAGATAAGGATGAATCCGGTGCTGAAGAAGCTAAGGCTAAGACAAAGGAAATTATGTCCCGTCTTCCCCTTGCAAAGCTCGAAACATCTGCGTTCGGCGGCGGCAAGACCAAGGAACTCTTTGACAGACCCGAATGGGATACACTTTCCGAAGCTTGTCTCGGCTGCGGTACTTGTACATTCGTATGCCCGACTTGTCAGTGCTACGATATCCGTGACTTCAAGACAAACACAGGCGTTCAGCGTTTCAGATGCTGGGACAGCTGTATGTACTCCGACTTCACAAAGATGGCATGCGGTAACCCCAGACTTACTCAGAAGGAACGTTTCCGTCAGAGATTCATGCACAAGCTCGTTTACTACCCCGAACCGAATGAAGGTATCTTCGGCTGCGTAGGTTGTGGTAGATGTCTTGCGTCATGCCCCATCCACATGAATATTGTTAAAGTAATGAAAAAACTCTCGACGGAGGAATCAAAATAATGAATGAAGCTTTAATTCCTCATATTGGCGAAGTTGTCGATATAAGAATAGATACTCCCGACGTTAAGACATTCCGTGTGCTTACTCCCGATGGAAAGAAGCCCTTCGAGCATATGCCCGGTCAGTGTGCTATGCTTTCCATTCCCGGTGTAGGTGAAGCTCTCTTCTCAATCACATCTTCTCCCACAAATCGTGAATATATGGAGTTCTCCATTAAGAAGTGCGGTTGTCTCACAGAATGGCTCCATATGATGGATGTCGGACAGCAGATTACTATCCGTGGTCCTTACGGTAAGTCTTTCCCGGTTGAAACCGAACTCAAGGGCAAGGATCTCCTCTTCATTGCAGGTGGTATCGGTCTTGCTCCTCTCCGTTCCGTTATCAACTATGTAAGAGATAACAGAGCTAACTACGGTAAGGTTCAGATCATTTACGGTGCAAGATCAAAGGATGACCTTGTTGACTATCAGGAAATCATTGATGAATGGATGGCTGACGACGGTATCGAAGTTAACCTCACCATCGACCGTGAACAGGAAGGTTGGGACGGTCACGTAGGTTTCATCCCGAACTACGTTAAGGAGCTTGCTCCTGACCTTAAGAAGACCGTTCTCATGTGCGGACCTCCGATTATGATTAAGTTTACACTCGCAGGACTTATCGAACTCGGCTTTGAAAAGACTCAGATCTATACTACAATGGAGCTGAAGATGAAGTGCGGTATCGGTAAGTGCGGTAGATGTAACATCGGTTCTAAGTACGTTTGTAAGGACGGTCCCGTGTTCCGTTTTGACGAACTTGGCGAGCTTCCGGACGAGTATTGATAAGCGTCCCATGATTTCATGAGATTTTTGGAGATATAATAATAATGGAAAATATGGTTCATGTATTTCTTATGGGCAAGCAGTACGAGGTTCCCTCAAACCTTACAATAATGGGTGCGATGGAATACGCCGGATATCAGCTTGTCCGCGGTTGTGGCTGCCGTAACGGATTCTGCGGAGCTTGTGCTACCGTTTACAGAATCAAGGGAGACCGCGAACTCAAAGTGTGTCTCGCTTGCCAGACAAAAGTAGAAGAAAATATGTATATCGCAACTCTGCCTTTCTTCCCCCTCGCAAAGCAGGTTTACGATATGGAAAAGATAAAGCCCACAGAAGCAATCATGATGCAGCTTTACCCCGAAATTTACAGCTGTATCGGATGCAATGCCTGCACAAAATCCTGTACTCAGGGTCTTAATGTTATGCAGTACATCGCATATGCTCAGAGAGCCGATTTTGAAAAGTGTGCAGAGCTTTCCTTTGACTGCGTAATGTGCGGCGTTTGCTCATCCAGATGCCCCGCAGGTATTTCTCATCCTCAGGTTGCAATGCTTGCAAGAAGACTTAACGGTAAGTATCTTGCTCCCGGCTGTGACCACCTTGAGAACAGAGTTAAGGAAATCAAGGACGGCACATTTGAAGAGCTTCTTGAATCCCTCATGCAGAAGCCTATCGAGGAAATGAAGGAACTCTACAACAATAGAGAGATTGAGAAGTAAGGAGGAGCGAACCACTATGTCTATGTACACAGGTCAGATGTACGAATCAATGAAAAAGGTGGAGGCAGCCAGAGAAGCGAACACCGTCCTCGAACCCCGCAGAATGACTGCTGAGGAAAAGGATACACTCCTTCAGACTTACCACCCTGACTATAAGCAGTCAGAATTTGCAAACCTCAAGGTTGGTGTTAACGCAGGCGAAAAGGTTCCTCACGAACTTGCAGCACTTCTCGAAGCTCATTCCAGAATCGCTGCTACTGATGTTGACCTCAATAAAGTAGACTACGATGTTGACGTACTCATCATCGGTGGTGGCGGTGCCGGTGCATCTGCTGCTATTGAAGCCGATAATAATGGCGCGAAGACAATGATCGTTACAAAACTCCGTATCGGTGACGCTAACACAATGATGGCGGAAGGTGGTATCCAGGCAGCAGATAAGCCTAACGACAGCCCTGCTATTCACTATGTTGACGCATTCGGTGGTGGTCACTTTGCAGCAAAGCCCGACCTTCTTTACAAGCTCGTAAATGAAGCTCCCGATGCTATTAAGTGGCTCTCCGACCTCGGCGTTGAATTCGATAAGACTGCCGACGGTACTATGGTTACTACCCACGGTGGTGGTACATCCAGAAAGAGAATGCACGCAGCAAAGGACTATTCCGGTGCTGAAATCATGAGAACTCTCCGTGACGAAGTTTTCAACCGTGGTATTCCGGTAGTAGACTTCACATCCGCAGTTGAACTTATCCTTGATGAAAATGGTAAGTGCGGCGGTGCTGTCCTCATGAATATGGAAACAGGCGAACTCCTCGTAGCTCGTGCTAAGACTGTTATCCTTGCAACAGGCGGTGCAGGAAGA
>CAYTLG010000086.1:0-8139 GCA_964438725.1 uncultured Ruminococcus sp.
ATTATATCCAATAATTAATAAATAACTATTCTTCTGAAAGTACAGTTTTATATTTTTAATTAATCAGCGATTAAAAAACAAGCTCGTATTAATAAACAAAGTCCTATAAAAAACCGTATAGCCGAACTCTCCTACGAAAGAACGGCTATATCTCGGTTTTATTAAATTTGATTTATCTGAATTCGTCGATAAGAACGTGCATATCACGAACGAGGTCTGGAACATCAACTGTTCTTCCACATTCAAATGCAAGCCAACGGTCGTATCCTGTATTCTGGATAGCCTTGAAGATGTTCTTATAGTTAAGCTCACCTGTACCGGGCTGGTTTCTTCCGGGGTTATCAGCGATATGGAAGTGACCGATCATATCGATATTCTCGGTGATATTGCGTATAACATTACCCTCGGAAATCTGCTGATGATAGATGTCAAAGAGGAGCTTACAGTTCTTGCTGTCTACTGCCTTGAGCATCTTTACAGCTTCTTCGGTTGTTACGAGGAAGTAGCCCATATGGTTTACAAGGACATTAAGTGGTTCGAGAACGATCATGATTCCCTCTTCCTCTGCAATGTGAGCCATTTCGGAAAGTGTTCCTACGCAGATATCGAACTGTTCTTCACGAGATACATCGAATCTTTCGTTACCTGTTGTAGCGATGATGTTAGGAACATTCATAGCCTTAGCTGCGGCTACAGTTTCACGGAAAGATTCAATAAATGCCTTTCTCGAATCCTCCCATACCATACCGTGTCCCCACGCAGTAAGTTCGCCATTTTCTTTCTTTTCGGACTGAATGATGATAGCGGTGGATACGATTCCGTTTTCATCAAGTGTCTTTTTAGCCTTGTCGAAATCGAGTCCAAGCCAACCGAGCTGCTCTACTCCGTCAAAACCGTAGCGATGACCGAGTGCAATTCTTTCGTACCAGTCGTGACCCCACCATCCGCCTGCTGCTGAAAATTTCATTTTAGATTCCTCCGTTTAAAACGAGCTTATTAATTATTGTAATTTTACAGTATCCCCGAACTTTTGTCAAGTCATTTTTATAAGTTTTGTATATTAATTTTTTGTTTTTTCCAATCATTAACCGCATATATGCAAAAGCTGTCATTTTTCAGGTTTAATTCATGCTTGATTCAGGCTTTATTTTGGTGTATAATCATTTCATATGAAAACGAGGTATTACTATGGTAAAAAACATAATTCGTACTGTACTTGTCGCAGCTGTGATCCTTTGGATGGGTGTGATATTTTCTTTCTCATGCGAAAACGGCGGTGAATCTGCAGAATCCTCCGGTGGCTTCATTCACACAGTTATATCATTCTTTGACAAGGATTTCTCCACCCTCCCAACCAAACGTCAAACCGAAATTATCGAAACATACGACCATTTTGTGCGTAAAACAGCTCATTTCACGATATACGCAATACTCGGCGGATTACTTTCTCTAACTCTGTTCTCATTCGGTCTGAAAAACGTGAAGCTATATCTCATATCAGTGATTCTGAGCGGACTTTACGCTATATCGGACGAGATACACCAATATTTTGTTCCGGGGCGTGCGTGTATGATACGTGACATGATTCTTGACACCTGCGGAGGTGCAGTTGGTGCGGTCGTTGGTATGCTCATATTATATCTGATAATGCGACAGCTTGAGAAGAAAAAAGCATAAGAAAAAGCAGTATTTCAGTTGATGTGAAGTACTGCTTTTTTAGTTATTTACTTATTTCAAGAAGATATGGGATACATTCCTCAAACTTTACGCTATACCAATGAGAGCTGTCACCCATAGTATGTCGTATGCACTCAACCGTCATTGACACGGCTATTTTTTCGGCGTCTTCAAGAGTTTTGCATTTCATAAGTGAAGCAAACATCGTTGAGGCGAACACATCTCCTGTGCCATGACAGCTGATAGGAAGGTCATCGGCAAAATATGAGCTGTATTCTCCGCTGATTCTGTTATATCCGACTACACCCTGCTTATCGAGACACGATGAATATCTTACACCGGTTATTGCCGCACATTCCGCTCCAAGCTCGGTAAGGCGAACGAGGGTATTCTTTATGTATTCTTCATCGTATGTACCGCTTTCACGATATTCCTCTTCAAGCAAAAGCGAGGCTTCTGTGAGGTTAGGTGTAATCACGGTAGCTTTTCCGCACAGCTTTCTCATTGCCGTAACTATGCTTTTATCAAATCCTGCGTAAAGTCTGCCGTTATCCCCCATAACAGGGTCAATGAATCTCAACTCAGGCGAGAAAGCATCAATGAAGTCTTCTATCATCTGAGCTTGTGTCGGAGATCCAAGGTATCCGGTATACACACCATCGAAAGACAGTTTCTCGGCTCTCCAGTGCTTCGTAATTTCAGGAATATCAGAACTCAGGTCATGAAATGTATAGCCCTTAAAACCGCCTGTATGCGTCGAGAGAACGGCTGTTGGAATGACTGCACACTCAACCCCCATTGCAGAGATGAGCGGAAGTGCAACTGTTATCGAACACTTACCAAAGCATGAGATATCCTGTATTGTTACTGCTCTTTTCATATATTTATTATCCTACTTTATCTTAACTAACAGAGAGAGTATATTCTTATTCCGCCATAAAATCAAGCGTCAAGTTGCACAAATCACTCTTTTTTCTCATCTTTTTTGGGTTTAACAGAGGAAAGAGGGTTCATACTCATAGCTTCTTCCATATGTTTATCCGAAACGTGAGTGTATATCTGGGTGGTATTAAGCTGTTCGTGACCGAGGATATCTTTAAGCACACGAACGTCCACCGCACCGGTCTGATACATGAGTGTTGCGGCGGTATGTCTCAGCTTATGCGTGGAGTAGTGCATATATTCAAGTCCTGCTTCACCGAGATACTTTTTGACCATCCACTGCACGGTTTTCTGTGATATTCTTTTACCCAAACGTGAGAGGAACAACGCTTTTTCGTTTTCATCCTTTGTTACCGTAGCCATTCTTATAGGAAGATATGCTTCAAGTGCATTTTTGCAGGCTTCGTTAAGATATACAACTCTATCCTTTGCACCCTTACCGGTTACTTTCATAATGTGAAGCTCTCTATCAAAGTCGGTAAGATTGATTCCGCACAACTCCGACAGACGTATACCACAGTTCAAAAAAAGTGTCAGTATGCAATAATCCCTTTCCTTGGTTTTGGATTGGTCATCATTGGTTACGCTGTCCAACAATTCAAGGCATTCCTCAACGCTAAGGTGCTTAGGGAGCTTTTTCGCCTGTCTGGGACTTTCTATATCCGCAGCGGGGTTATTTTCAAACACCATTATTCTCGAATTACAATATTTATAGAACTGCTTTATTGATGTCAGCTTTCTCGCTCTTGAGCTATTCTGATTATCACGTCCGTTTTTGACATATGTAAGGAAAGAATATACATCTGAACTTGTAACGGAAGAATAAAAGTCCGCATCAAGTCCACTTATATCAAGTTTTTCAAATTCCTCACTTCCGATTTGAATAGAATTTCTCTCGGCAAGGAGGTATTTTGAAAAGGTTCGTAAATCGAAGAGGTACTCGGTGACGGTTTTGTTCGAACAGCCCTGTACAACTTCCTTATAGTTTGCGAATTTCTGTATCAGTTCCGGAAACTCGCTCCTAAACAGTTTATCATCCATATTTTACCTTTAATTACTCGTCTGTTTTTTTGATATTTTAATTATAGTACTTTTTTGCTTTAAAACTGCATTAATCTTTAATGTTTTAATGGATAGATTGTAAACTTTCGCCTGACACTCTTGTAATTGAAGCGAAAAAACAATAGAATATAATATAGCAACTGAAAAGCACATAATCAGTGCAATTATTATACTTATCCTGGAGAAACTATGAAAGATTTTTGGAGTGAAAACTCGAAAATTATAGGCAAGATAATACTTAACCAGTTCGGTGCAACATTCCTCGGAATAATGGTCATCACTGCAGCTCAATCCGCTCAGGGTCAGAAGGCGTGGCTCATGCTTTTCGCAAGTGCATTCGCTTCACTGTTCTACCTTTTCCTCGTATACAATGTTATATGGGAAAAAGGCGGTCAGGACAGAATCAGAGTTGACGGTGGTCGTGCCGCAAGAAAGCCGCTCAAAGGTCTTATTATCTCCCTTTTTGCAAACATACCAAACTTTATTTTAGCGTTTATCGTGCTTATCTCGAATCCGTTCACGGGAAGCTACGAATGGGCAGCCACTCTCAATGTAATCGGCAGAGCTATCTGTCTCCTTTGGGAGGGAATGTACGCCGGCTTTGTGTCATACTTCTCACCTCACAATCCGCTCATTCACCTGCTCTATATTTTCCCCGCAATAGCAGTCACCACCTTCGGTTATCTGCTCGGATTAAACAACAAGCGTATTCTTTCGGTATTTGAGCTTAAACAGCCGAAAAAATAACGCTCGCACAATATAAGTCCGCTACTTTAAACAGAGCGGATTTTTTTGTTGTCTGTCGGACATTCAAAATCGAAAGGAGTATATCATCATGGATATCAAAAATAAAGTGCTCTCAACTATAAGAAACCTCAGAGCAAAAAACATCATTGTCGCACTCATCGGTTCTGCAATACTGGCATTCGGTCTTTACAATGTACACTCCATTTCAAATGTTACTGAGGGTGGTGTCCTCGGTCTTACACTGCTCCTGCACTACTGGCTGAACATTTCCCCTGCAATCAGCGGATTTATTATGAATGCCGCCTGCTACATTCTCGGTTGGAAAACACTCGGCAGTGAATTTATAGTATATTCCCTGATATCAAGTGTTGGATTTTCCGCTTTTTATAAGGTGTTCGAGTTTTTTCCGCCGTTTTATCCTGGATTTGCCGACCATCCTTTACTCGCAAGTATTGTCGGAGCAATTTTTGTCGGCGTAGGTGTCGGGCTTTGTGTGCGTGTTGGTGCTGCGTCCGGTGGAGATGATGCTCTTTCGATGTCGATCTCACACATTACAGGTGCAAAACTCGAAACAGTATATCTCGTGTCCGACCTTGTTGTACTTATCGCATCCCTTAGCTATATTCCCTTCAGAAGAATAGTTTACTCCCTACTCACCGTTATAATATCAGGTCAGCTTATCGGAATAATCTCACGTTTCGGTCAGGAGAAAGAAGGTTCAGTCACCTGAGAATTTTCTGATTATCTCTATGAAAACCTCACCATAGCGTTCTGCTTTTGCTTTACCTACACCAGATACCGTGAGAAACTCCGTCAAATTTTTTGGCATTATTCTACACATATCGTAAAGTGCCGCATCAGTAAACACAACATATGCCGGAACAGAAAGCTCTCTCGCAAGACGAAGTCGTTCCGCTTTGAGTTGTTCAAGAAGTCCGCCGTTTTGTACAGTCTCCTGTGCAATGCGGCGTTTTTCCTTTTGCACGGCTTTTTCAGGGGTCAGGTTTTCTCGCATGAATACGTGAGCCTTTCCAAGAAGAACATCACGTGCCTTTGGTGTAAGCGAAAGAATCCTGTACATTGAGCTGTCATCAATTGAGATATATCCCTGCATTCTCAGCGTATCTATGATACTGCGAATATACTTTGGCTGACAGCCTTTCATTATGCCGTATGTAGAAATAGCATCAAGTCCATGTCGCTCTATCTGTTCATTCATGGAGCCACGCAGTACATCGACTATAGTTGTGCTTCCATACGTATTGTTTGTACGTGCGATACACGACATTACCTTTTGTGCATCCTCTGTAATATCACGGAGTTCAAAATCACCATCACAGTTTGAGCAACCGCCACAGTTTTCGACAACTGTTTCCTCGCCGAAATAACGCAGCAGATACGCTCTCAGACATCCCATAGTTTTACAATAATCTGCCATTTTATCCAGTCTCAGAAGTTCAAGACGGCGTAACACTTCCCTCTCTTCAGGAGTTATTCCTTCGACAGGCTCACTTTTATCTATGAGAAATCGGTTCAGCATGATATCGGAATCACTCCACAGAAGAACACATTCGGCCTTCTCACCGTCACGTCCTGCTCTGCCTGCCTCCTGATAATAGCTTTCAACATCCTTTGGCATGTTATAATGTATAACAAAAGATACGTTCGACTTGTCTATACCCATTCCGAACGCATTTGTCGCAACCATTATTCTACATTTATCATAAATAAAGTCATCCTGTGCGGTATGTCTGGCGTTGTCATCCATTCCGGCGTGATATGCAAGTGCCGTATAGCCATGTGAATTGAGAGTTGCCGCAACCTCCTCGACACCGTTTCGTGTTCCGCAGTAAACTATGCCTGTTTTGTCGGAATATCTGTCACGTATAAGTCTGAGAAGTTCGTTGTCCTTTGATTTTTTGGTTGTACGTATAACTTCAAACCGCAAATTAGGTCGATCAAAGCCTGTTGTCACCTCAAACGGGTCTTCAAGCCCAAGAAGATTTTTGATATCCTCACGAACTCTGTCAGTTGCAGTTGCGGTGAATGCTCCAACAATCGGCCGTTTTTCAAAAAATGAAATAAAATTTTTGATATTCAGATATGCTGGACGAAAATCCTGTCCCCATCCCGATACGCAGTGTGCTTCATCGACCGCAATAAGGCTTATATTAAGTTCCTCACAGCACGACAAAAAATCCTCGGACATAAGACGTTCGGGGGCAAGGTAAATTATTTTATAGACTCCCGCACGAATATTTGCGAGAACTTTAAGATACTGCCCGTAGGTCAATGATGAGTTAATATATGCCGCTCTGATACCCGACTGAACAAGTGTCATGACCTGATCCTTCATCAGCGATATGAGCGGAGAGACAACAAGTGTTATTCCCTCGCTCATAAGTGCCGGTATCTGATAGCAAACCGACTTTCCGCCACCCGTAGGCATGACAGCAAGCACGTCCCTACCCGATGAGAGCGTATCTATTATCTCAGACTGACCGTTTCTGAACTCACTATGTCCGAAGACTTCTTTAAGTATTTTGTATTTATCCACGTTTTACCTGATATTTCTGATTTTTCTTGCTGTGATATACCATCTCTTACAGTCCGCATCAGGCTCGGCAAAGCTGTAATCGGCACAGACACAGCACACTTCCATACCACACTCAGCGAGAGCATTGGTAATGGCACGTATTCCGTAAGCACGTTCGGTTTCGATTCCATCCTCTCTGTGCCATACTCCGTTCTTTTCACGGAATACGGTAAGACAGAAATCGACCTTATCCTGCTTTTTGTTGAGTCTGTTCCTCCAGCAGCACATTACACCGTCATCTTCGAGAATATAGTCACGATCGGCGTAATCGGTCTTGAATTTATGCGGAGTATTCAGGTCGAACACGAACACTCCACCATCTTCAAGATAGTTATTTACAAGGGCAAAACAACTGAGCAGTTCTTCTCTTGATGTAAGATGATTGATTCCATCGAGACAGCAGACCATAGCATCAACAGTTCCGTAAAGTTCAAACGAGCACATATCGCTCTCAACGAACAGAACATCGGAAAGTTTTTCGCTTCTGACACGATTTTCTGCCACTGTAAGCATTTCCTCGGAAATATCAAGTGCCGTCATATCGTATCCACGTCTTGCAAGCTCAAGAGTCATGCTTCCCGTACCACAACCAAGGTCTATAACGGATCTGACCTCACGCTCTGTTGAATAACGACGGAAGCATTCCTCGATAAAATCAGCCCAGGCTTTATAGTCAACGGTATCATTAAGTCTATCGTACACCGTGGCAAGTACGGAATACCCGCTGAGTGTAATTTCTTCTGACATCGTTTACCCCTTAAAAGCTGAACTTTGAATCATCCTCGGGAAGTCTGACACCTTTTCTGTCGAGTCTTCTGATGATTTCTCTGTAACCGCCGTTACCGTACTTGAGACAGCGGTTGATACGGCTTATTGTAGCTGTGCTGAGACCTGTGTTTTCGGATATCTCAGTGTATACCTTGCAGGTATCAAGCATCTTTGCACCGCACATTCTCTTTGACATTTCTTCAAGTTCCTTAACTGTACAAAGGTCCTCAAAAAAGTTGTAGCAATCTTCAACGGTTTCAAGTGAGAGTATCGCCTGGAAAAGATAATCCTTAGCCACATCTCTTCTATCGTCTTTTAACATATTTCCTCCAAAAAGTGTTTTTTAT
>CAYTLG010000087.1:0-8104 GCA_964438725.1 uncultured Ruminococcus sp.
CTATATAATTAGGAGATATAAAATGAAAAAACTTTATTTCATCACAGGAAGCCAGGATCTCTACGGTGAAGAGACCCTTAAAATGGCATATGAAGACAGCCTTCGTATTGCAGCTCACCTCAACGAAAAGCTCGGCGATATCGTTTCCGTTGAATGCACTCCCATCGTAAGAAACCATTCCGAAGCTGAAGCTACCTGCCGTATGGCTGAAAATGATGCTGAATGCGTTGGCGTTATCATGTGGATGCACACCTTCTCACCCGCAAAAATGTGGATCACAGCCCTCGGATGCCTCAATAAGCCCATTGCACATCTCCATACACAGGCTAACGAAAAGCTCCCC
Organism: uncultured Ruminococcus sp.; assembly: GCA_964438725.1. GTDB lineage: Bacteria > Bacillota > Clostridia > Oscillospirales > CAG-272 > UMGS1696. Next base: position 344 of record CAYTLG010000087.1, read on the forward strand.
TACGACAAAATCGATATGGACTTCATGAACCTCAACCAGTCCGCACACGGCGACCGTGAATTTGGTTTCGTATGCACAAGACTCGGTGTAAAGCGTGAAGTAATCGTTGGTTACTACGAAAACCCCGAAGTTATCGAAAAGCTCAGACATTTCTCCCGTGCCGCTATCGCTGTTGACTACTCTCACCACCTCAGAACCGCTATGTTCGGTAACAACATGAGAGACGTTGCAGTTACAGACGGTGACCGCGTAGAAAGCGAAATCAAATTCGGCTGGAACACAAACTACTACGGTATCGGCGACCTCGTTGCTCTTATCAATGAAGTAACAGAAGCTGACATTGATGCAAAGATGGCTGAATACGCTGAAAAGTACACTATGGCTACCGAAAACCTCGCTGCTGTACGTGTTCAGGCTAAGTATGAAGTTGCTCTCGACAGATTCATCGAAAAGAACAACATCGGTGCATTCACAGACACATTTGAAGACCTCTGCGGACTTGAACAGCTCCCCGGACTTGCTGCTCAGAACCTCATGGCAAAGGGAATCGGCTTTGGTCCCGAAGGTGACTACAAGACAGCCTCCCTCGCAGCAGTTCTCATGAAGATGGCAGGCGGCAACGGCTCCACCGGCTTCACCGAAGACTATACATACGACCTCACAGCAGGCGACGAATGTGAACTTGCTTCCCATATGCTCGAAGTATCCCCCGTATTCGCAGGAACAAAGCCTGAAATCCAGGTACATCCCCTCGGAATCGGCGGTAAGGCTGCCCCCGCAAGACTTGTATTCGACGGTATCGAAGGTGACGGTATTGCAGTATCCCTGATCGACCTCGGCGACCGTTTCCGTCTCGTTTGTGCTGAAATAGAGCTTATCAAGCAGCCCCAGCCCATGCCGAACCTCCCCGTTGCAAGACTTATGTGGAAGCTCAAGCCCGACTTTGCAACAGGTGCAGCAGCATGGATTTACGCAGGTGGTGCTCATCACGCCGTTGTTTCAACATACCTCAACGCTGATGACATCAGACTCCTTGCAAAGTTCCTCGACTGCGAACTCGTTGTTATTGACGAAAGCACAAACATCGCAGCATTTGAAAAGGAACTCGAACTTCTCGACCTCACCGCACGTCTCAAGAGATAACTTAATATAATGATACCGCACGGCTTTCATTTTATTTGCAGCTGTGCGGTATTTTTATTCTTTCCGCATATGCTGTAAAGAATAACGTGTAAACAAATAATTACAATCGTGTCTTGATTTAGTTTTTGCTGTAACTAATAAATAATCATATTGCAATTATGCACAAAATACAACAAATTTCAATTTACTACTTTACTTTTTCTCAAGTATAGTGTAGAATGTACTCAATACAACAATTTTTTGTAAAATCTACAAAAAACAGGAGGCACTCGAATGTTACGACGCAATTTAGCACTGCTCCTTTCCGTGATGATACTTTCGTCGGCAACGATGATTTCATGCTCGGAAGTTGAGGAATCAGAAACCACCTCAAATAAGGAAACCGCATCAAATACAGAAACTGGCACAATCACAGAAGAAGAAACAAAAGAGCTTACAAATGTTGAAAAGCGTGCTCTTATTCCCGATAATCTTCCCGACAAAACATACGGCGGCCGTTCCTACATTATTGCGACAACGCAGGATAAAGAATACGAGATACTGTCCGAGGAATACACCGGCGAAGCCACAAATGATGCAGTATACGACAGAAATCTCCGTATAAACGACCGATTTGACGTAAAGATAGAATCGCTTGTTACATCCGACTACCCCTACGACAATGTAAAAACCGTAGTTACGTCCGGTACATACGCATATGATGTTGTAGGCTTCTGGGATTTCAAGGCATACACTCCGATATCAGCAAATGTACTTTATAACTGGTGTGACCTCCCCATGGATCTCACTCAGCCGTGGTTCAACCAGCTTGCAAACGACCCCGCAACCATTAACGGCAAGCTCTTTGCGATAAACAGTGACCTTTCCATATCCACACTCCAGTACACCTATGGTATGTTCTTTAACCAAAACATCTGGGAAAAGTATGGAGTTACCGCTTCCGACCTTTACAACATAGTATTCGAAGGTAAGTGGACAGCAGACAAAATGCTCTCCATGATTTCCGAAATTTTTGAAGATGTCAACGGTAACGGCGCCCACGACAGAGATGATATTCACGGTTACGCTACCTCACTCAATGTTAACCAGTCGGACGTATGGATTGCAGCCTTTGATATAGATGTTGCTACCATAAATAACGACGGTACATTCGAAATTACATTCTTCAACGAAAAAACTGTATCCGCTCTTGAAAAGGCTATCGCTCTCACCTACGATCCGACAGGCTCATACGTAAATGACAACTGGCGTGATGTCGGAACTGCATTTGCTGAAGGCAAGACCGCTATGACTCAGCTCTATTTCGGAGAAACAACAGAATCTCTCGGTGATATGGAAGACACATACGGTATCCTTCCCCTCCCCAAGTTTGACGAAAATCAGGAAAAGTACTATACAAACGCATGGGACCAGTTCTCTGTATTCGCTGTTCCGAAAACAATTCGTGAAGAAGATAAGGAAGTTACAGGCGTAATTTTCGAAGCTCTCTCCGCTGAATCATACAAGACAGTATTCCCGGCATACTATGACACCGCCCTCAAGAGCCGTTACTCCGCAGACCAGGAAACAGCAGAGATAATCGACATCATCATGGAAGGTCGTAAGCTCGAATTCACATTCCAGTTCGGCGAAAAGCTCTCTAACCTGCCGTACACATTCAGATATATGCTCGCAGAAAAATCCACAAACGTAGCGTCCACATATCAGAAGCAGCAGAAAGTATTCAACAAGGTAATGTCAGTAGCAATCGATAACTACTTCAAAGACTAATTATAAAAACAGCTCTGTAGAATCACAAAACGGTTCTGCGGAGCTTTTTTATGCCTTTTGAGCTGTTCCGTCAAAAAAATCCTAAAAAAATTCAAAAAAGCCCTTGACAAAGCTCGATAAATATGGTATTATATATAAGCAATCAGCGATGCGCTACTAGCTCAGTGGATAGAGTGCCCGGCTACGAACCGGTAGGTCGCAGGTTCGAATCCTGCGTGGCGCGCCATCAAAGCTTTCAAGAGAAATCTTGAGAGCTTTTTTGTTTTTTGTTTTAACTCAAATATAAAACAACACTCACCTTTATATACCCTAGATGTATATGTGGCGAGTGTTGTTTTTTTATTCAGGTATTCCGTTGAGATAGTCGCTGTATGTGTAGCAGTCTGCAATTGACTCAAGTGTGGCATAATAATTGGATGTGAAATTATCACTTTGACCTTTAGCACAGTATCCACACCACCCCTCTGTTCTTACATTGCGTGCTTCGTCTATTGTTCCTGCATATGCAATGCCGAGCTTGAACGAACGACATTCATGGTCTAGGTGAATCTTATTTCCCGTAGGTGCCCAAAACACTGCTTTTCCCTCAAGAGAACGTGCAAGCTCCGCGGTCATGGACGAATCGGAATGAGTAATGCTGACGCTTTCATCACTGTATTGCTTCGTCTCTTCGATGGATTCAGATATATATTCCGTTTCAGACTCAGTTTCATAATATTCATCAGTCACATCAAAGACAGATGCGTCATATAAGCCATAGAACTGTTCATACGAAAAAACATCTGCGGATATCAACTTTTCAGCGAGAGTTTCAGTTGAATTTTTTAAACACGCTCCAAGTGCAGTATATGAAACCGAGGCGACATCGGAACGCCAAAATTCATCAACATTAACACAGTTCGGAAGAATACCAACTTCCCTTGAAAGAGTGTATGGGTCTCTCCACGAGAAATCCTCACCGTTCGTATCCGAATACCCAAGAGCACGCAGAACAAACGTCAAGAAAGTCCCTGCACCTGCATTTCCTGCACCAAATTCCGTATCGGAAATACCGTTTGTGAGTCCGTTTTCATAAGCATATCCAACATAATTGTCAGCCCACGCAGGTACATCATTAAATGGATGATACCATGTACATCCTATGGCTTCCTGCTCTTTTCCGAGCACTCTAATCAGAATTACAAGAGCTTCAACACGTGTAGGCTCACGTTCCAAATCAAAGTTTGTCTCAGACACACCATTGAAAAGTCCCAATGATTTAAGCTCATACGCAAGCGTTTCTTCAAATGATGTATCACGTGCGGTTGCTATCAGCGGCATAGACAAACCTATCATAATCGCAAGCACAGAAGGAATGATTCTCTTCATATTAGTCGGCCTTTATTTCTGAAAATGATATAGAACAATGTAAAAAAAGGACTGAACCCATGTACCATAAAAATACACGACCCAACCCCATTCACTGGAGACAACTGGAATCGAACCAGTGACCCCTTGCATGTCAAGCAAGTACTCTAACCAGCTGAGCTATGCCTCCAAAGTGGTATTATTATATCATATCACGCTTTGAATTGCAATAGTTTTTTACATTTTTTGTTCATCCGACAAACTGCACAAATTTCACCAGCAATTTTGTCAAATCTAACGGTTGAATTTGATTGTGCTTTACTTTATAATCAGTTTAACTAATTCGTTATATGAAAGGACGAACAACAACATGAACAGAAAACTGAAAATAGGTGTTTTTGGTGGAGCAAGAGGTAACACCATGATACAAACTCTCCTCCATCATCCCGATGCCGAACTTTGTGCTGTTTGCGACAAATACGAACCGCTTCTCGTTCAGGCAAAGGAAAACGCCGAAAAAGCAGGACTCCATATAGAATGCTATCGTGACTTCGATGAATTCCTCAAAGCCGACATGGATGCTGTGGTTCTTGCAAATTACGCAACCGAACACGCTACATATGCTATCCGTTGTCTGAAAGCGGGAAAACACGTACTCAGCGAGGTTCTACCAAGTGAAACTATGGCTCAGGCAGTAGAACTTATAGAAACAGTAGAGGAAACCGGACTTGTGTATGCCTATGCCGAAAACTACTGCTACATGGATCTCACTTTCGATATGTGGAGACAGTATAAGAACGGTGCCATCGGTGACGTTACATATGCCGAATGCGAATATATACACGATTGCTCCGCCGCTTGGATCGACCTCACATACGGTGATACTGAACACTGGAGAAACCATCTCTGCCCGACCTTCTACTGCACGCACTCACTCGGACCTATCATGACTATTACCGGACACCGCCCCGTTCAGGTTGTTGGCTTTGAAAATCCCCCGATTGAGGAATTCTATAATCTCGGTCACGCAGGCGGCCATGCAAGCGGAATCGAAATGGTAACTCTTGACAACGGTGCTATCGTAAAGAGTATTCACGGTCCCCTCAAGCTCGAACCTCCGCACACTTCGTATAAGGTATATGCGACAAAAGGATATCTCGGAACTGTAAACGTTGGAAACGGTGACCAGGTACGACTTTACAAAGAAACTGAGGGAAAGCTCGCAGAAGGTACTAACGACTACTACACACCGAAAAAGTTCGTCTCAGCTGAACTTGCCGAGAAGATAGGTCTCAAATCACACGGAGGAAGCGACTTCTATCCCACACATTTCTTCATCGAGAAAATACTCGGAAAGCCCGACGGTGAATGGTCAATAGATGTATATCAGGCTGTTGACATGGGCATATGCGGTATTCTTGCACACCGTTCTATCCTCGGCGGAAACATTCCGGTAAAGGTTCCGAACCTTCGCAACAAATCCGAAAGAGATGCATGGAGACACGACAACGCCTGCACAAACGCTGAGGTTGCCGGTGATGCTGTTCTTCCCTGCTCATCATATCCGGAAAGAAAGCTGAGTCCGGAAGAAGCAGCAGCAAATCGTAAAAAGTGGGAAGATTCCCACAAATAATCCGAGGAGGCTTATATGAACGAACGTGAAAAGGTTCTTGAGTTATTCGAGACACAAAAAGAGCAATGGCAGCCTAAAGCAAGCGAAAACATCGAAAAGTTTCGCAAAGGTGACATAAAAATCACTGTAAAAGGGAAAGACGGAAAGCCTTTAGAAAACGCCGACGTAAAACTCACACAAAAAACGCACGACTTCCGATTCGGTGCCAACATTTTTATGCTTGATGAGCTTGAGACCGCCGAAAAGAACGATGACTATAAAAAATATTTCTCAGACGTATTCAACATGGCTACACTGCCGTTCTACTGGGACACGCTTGAACCCGAAAAAGGCAAGCCAAGATATCCAAAGGACAGTCCAAAGGTATATCGCAGACCTGCAATCGACCTTTGCATTGAATTTTGTGAAAAGCACGTAATTGAACCACGTGAACACGCACTTGCATACGACCATTTCTTCCCGACATGGCTGAAAAACGAAAGCACAGATGTAGTAAAACGTGAATTTGAGAAGAGATGCTCAGACATTGCCGAAAGATACGCCGACAAAATCCCGACCATTGAAGTCACAAATGAGATGTTCTGGGGCGTGGATGGCAGAGTAACTCCGTTCTATCATGAGCCTGATTTTGTTGAGTGGTGCTTCAAGACTGCCGAGAAATACTTCCCGAACAACAAACTCTGTATAAACGAGTGGACGGGTGCTGTATGGGAGCATCCGACTCCGAACGACAACCAGTATTACTCATACATCAAGGCGAACATAGATAAGAACGCCAGAATTGATGCAATCGGTATGCAGTATCACCTGTTCTATCGCCGTGAGCATGAATATAACTCAACCAGAAAGCTCCTTGACCCCACCGTACTTTACAACAGCATGGATATGTACTCCACGTTTGGAAAACCGCTTCAGATAACGGAGATAACGGTTCCTGCCTACTCATGGAACGCTGATGATGAGGAGATACAAGAGAAAATTATTGAAAATCTTTACACAATATGGTTCTCTCATCCTTCGGTAGAGCAGATAATCTACTGGAATCTTGTTGACGGCTACGCATATTGCAAGTACACCGACCCGCTCAAGATAAAGGAAACGCAAGGTGACATGACAAACGGCGAAAACTACTACTATGGCGGACTACTTCGCTTTGACCTCTCTCCCAAGCCTGCGTATCTGAAAATCAAAGAGCTTACGCAGGATATCTGGCACACGTCATTCAGCGGAAACACAGGCTCAAGTGGCGTTATCAACACCAGAGGATTCTACGGAAGCTATGAAGCCGAGATAACCGCTAATGGAGTCAAGACAACACACAGCTTCAATATATCAAAAGGCAGTTCAAGTGAAATAACGATTGAGTTTTAAGCCAACCAAATAAAAAAGTCAGACGACAGTTCGGGTAAAAACCAAAACTGACACGTCTGACTGTTTTTTTATGGATTTATCTTACTTCGCGGATTCTTCAACTGCAACGGCAACTGCAACAGTAGCACCTACCATCGGGTTGTTACCCATACCGATAAGACCCATCATTTCTACGTGAGCAGGAACGGAAGAAGAACCGGCGAACTGAGCGTCGGAGTGCATTCTACCCATTGTATCTGTCATACCGTAGGAAGCGGGACCTGCTGCCATGTTGTCGGGGTGAAGTGTACGACCTGTACCACCACCGGATGCAACGGAGAAGTACTTTCTGCCGTTCTCGTTACACCACTTCTTATATGTACCTGCAACGGGATGCTGGAATCTTGTCGGGTTGGTAGAGTTACCTGTGATGGAAACGCCTACGTTTTCGAGCTTCATGATAGCAACACCTTCGGGTACGTTGTCAGCACCGTAGCACTTAACGTCAGCTCTATGAC
>CAYTLG010000088.1:0-8035 GCA_964438725.1 uncultured Ruminococcus sp.
GCTGTGGAAAAAGCACACTAATGTACAATATCGCAAAGAGAGCGGAGAAGAACGGCTTTTTTGTAGATTATTACCTCTGTGGCTCCGATCCCGATTCTCTCGATTGCATCGTGCTTGATAAAAGAATAGCAGTCCTTGACGGTACATATCCGCACGTGAGAGAGCCTTATCTTGTCGGAGCTTCGTCTGAAATTGTTGATATGACAGTGTTTATTGATGATACAGTGCTTGAAGCAAAACGAGAAGAGCTGTATTTTCTGACAAATGCAAAAAAATCTGCATATTCGGGTGCATATCAGCTTCTCGGAGCGGCAGGACTTGTTAATAAAGCTATGGTATCGTTGGCTTCGGAGATGTATCTTTACGATAAAGCCGATGCATTCATGTCAAGACTTATATCACGACTTCCGAAATCAAAAAACGATGGAGAAATCACAGCAAAGTATTATTCTCACGCATTTACGATGAAAGGAATGGTATGTACACCCTCTCTCACCAATGCTTCTGATGTGTCGTATAACGTGATAGATACAATGAATACTGCACAGATATTCATGCACAGACTGTCTGAAAAGCTCGTGAAGTACGGTCAGAAAACAGTTATAACCGCACTGCCGATGTCGGACGCAATATCTGGAATATACCTTCCTGAACACAGAATATCAATAACTGTCGGAGAAAAGCGTGAGGACGGACGTAATATTAACCTTATGCGTTTCATTGACTCCGAAAAAATGAAGCATGAAAAGGGACGAATGAAACTGTACTCCAATATTCTTGAGTCAGCGGAAAAAGAAGCAATGACTCAACTTTCACTTGCAAAAGAAGCTCACTTTGCTGTTGAAAAGATATACTCGACTGCGATAGACTATGAACGTCTTGAAAAATACGGAAATTCAGTCTCCCATACAATAGTAAAAAGACTGCGAACACACGCTTGACAAAATTCACACCGTATATTATAATGAAAGAAAAAATCAAAGGATGGACGAAATGAAAATCTACGATATATCTCAGGAGCTGTTTTCATCCAATGTTTACCCAGGTGATAAAGCTCCGAAAAGAACCATCGTTTCCGATATGGATAATGGAGCATCATGCAACGTCAGCGAGCTTGAAATGAACGCACATAACGGAACACACATGGATGCACCGAAGCATTTTATCAAGGGTGGCCGTGCGATAGATGAACTTGAGCTTGATAATCTTATCGGAAAATGCACCGTTGTTTCAATGAGCGGAGATATCTATCCGGATGCAGTACATGAAGTGTGTCAAAAGAACAATATCAAGCGACTCCTTTTAAAGGGTAAATGTCAGCTTACAGTAGAAGCCGCAGATATCCTTTCCGAATGTGGAGTTGTCCTTGTAGGTGTCGAGAGTCAGAGCATAGGTCAGGAGAGAGCACCACTTCCGGTTCATGTGTCGGTTCTCGGTCAGGGTATAGCTGCACTTGAGGGTCTTGTTCTCACAGAAGTTCCCGATGGCGAGTATTTTCTCTTTGCCGCACCCATAAAACTCGGCGGATGTGACGGTTCTCCGTGCCGTGCCGTGCTGATAGATAAATTTGATACAGATAATTAAAAAAATCCGCTATGATTCTGACGTAGTTTGTAATATAATTATTGAAAAAGGTCAGAAACGAACGGATTTAAAGAATGAAGAATTTCAAACAAAAGTTAATTACATTCATGTACGGCAGATACGGCATTGATGAGCTGTATTACGGACTTTTTACACTTTGGCTTGTGTTGGTGTGTGTAAATATGTTCGTGCGTTCGTACATCATTTATGTTCTCGAAACGGCGGCACTTGTTTTTTCGATATACCGTATGTTCTCGAAAAAGCATGATAAAAGACGTCGTGAGAATCAGCTCTTCCTCAAAATATGGAAGCCTGTGAAGAACTGGTTTCAGCTTCAGAAAGACAGAATACGTGACATAAAGGGATTCAGATACAGACATTGCCCAAAGTGCCGTGCTATATTGAAGCTCCCGAACAAGAGAGGAAAGCATACTACACGCTGTCCTAAATGTGGCGAAAGATTCGATGTAAGAATTATATAACACAAAAAATGCTTCTTTGTGCTGATTTTTCGGTACACAGTAGCATTTTTTCTTTTTTTGTGATATACTATCGAAGTAAATAAGTATTTTCAAGGAGAATATTATGGGAAAATTTGACGGATATCTTCTGCTTTCCGACATAGACGGAACTCTTACCGATTCAAAAGGAAAGCTGTCTGAAAAAAACGCAGAGGCGATAAAGTATTTTCAGTCTGAAGGGGGACTTTTTACGGTTGCGACAGGACGATTCCCTGATTTTATAGATGGATTTTCAGATGCCGTTCGTCCCAACACATATATAATCGGAATAAACGGTACAGTTATTTATGACCAGTGGGAGAAAAAGGATCTTCTAGAAAGAGAACTCGATGATTCTTTCATTCCATTCATCCATTCCGCAATAGATAACAATCCCGAAATAGAGCGTATATTCATTTCGCACAGACACGACAACATATTTATTCCAAAAAGCGATTTCGGCTCAATTGATGAAATAATAGCCTCATATGACTATAAGTGGTACAGAATACTCTTTGAGCTTAAAGCAGAGCATACACCACACGTACATGATTGGCTTATCGAAAAATACGGTGACAGCTTTAGTATCAATTGCAGCTGGTGTTGTGGTATCGAGGTACACGCAAAGGACAGCGGAAAGGGAACAATGCTGACAGAGCTTGCAAAAATTGTATATCCCAATGGAGAGAAGAAAAAAACCATTGCAATAGGTGACTATGAAAACGACCTTTCCATGCTTGTATCCGCAGATATAGGCTACGCAGTTGCAAATGCCGCAGAATGTGCAAAAAATGCCGCCGACAGAATCACTGTAAGCAACAACGAAAATGCACTTGCAACAATAATCTATGAGCTTGAAAGTGAGATGGAATAAAGCCGTTTATTAAAATCTTAAAGGAAGATTAAAAATCATCGTATCCTCTTGACAGGCATATCTGTATATGCTACAATAACTGTACTAATACAACTAATACAGTCGAGGCGGGAGGAAGAGCTGAATTGAGTTTAATAACTGTCGATATGCGTTCGAGAAAACAGCTTTGCGACCAGCTTACCGATAATATCAGGGAATTGATATTGTCAGGTGAGTTTAAACCTGACGATAAGCTGCCGTCCGTGCGTAGCCTTGCAAAGGAGCTTGGCATAAATCCGAATACGATACAAAAAGCGTACTCTGAGCTTGAAAGAAATGGTGTTATCATGACTTTGCCGGGCAGAGGAAGTATCGTTCTTGCGGATAGTGAGAGCCTGCGAGGAGAAAAGACAAGACAACTTGTAAAAAGTCTGATGTCTCTTGCACGTGAAGCAAAGTCAGCCGGTATAAGCGAAGAAGAGTTTTTAAGTTCAGCAAGAAAGGCATGGTACGGCGATGATTAAGATTGATTCCGTTACAAAGGATTTTGATGTTGTAAGAAGCCTGTCCGATGTTTCCGTCAATGTAAACGATGGTTCCGTGTTCGGGCTTATAGGCTCAAATGGTTCGGGAAAATCAACACTTCTCAGAATAATCAGCGGAATATATCGCTCAAGTGAGGGGGATGTATTCATTGACGGAGAAAAAGTGTATGAAAATCCCGAAATTAAACAGAATATAGTATATCTCTCGGACGAGCAGTACTTTCTTCCGAACAGTACGATAAACGATATGATGCGATTCTATAAAAGCGTTTATCCTACGTTTTCCACAGAAAAATATAAAGAATACCTCAGTATATTCGAGCTTGACGAATACCGCAAAATATCTACGTTTTCAAAAGGTATGCAGAAGCAGGCATCATTTTTGCTTGGACTTTCATGTATGACGGATTATCTGCTGTGCGATGAAACACTTGACGGACTTGACCCCGTAATGCGAAAGATAGTCCGCAAAATAATCGCTTCAGAGGTAGCCGAAAGAGGAATGACAGTAGTGTTTGCCTCACATAACCTCAGTGAAATTGAAGATATATGTGACCATATCGCCCTTCTTCATAAAGGAGAACTTCTTTTTGAGGCGGGACTCGATGATGTAAAAACCGGTATGCATAAGGTTCAGATCTCGTTTGCCAAGGAAGCTGTTGCAGAAGCTAAGAGACAGCTTGAGTCGATTGAAACCGTATCACTTGAGCAAAGAGGCAGCCTGTTCACTGTAATTGTTCGTGGTGATGAAAGATATCTTGAGGACTACATGAAGTCCCTTGCACCGCTTTTTGTGGAGTTCATCCCGCTTACACTTGAGGAAATATTTATTGCGGAAATGGAGGAGAGAGGATATGAATTCCACGAAAACCTGCTCGGCTAAAAAATACAGTATAGCACCGTATTTCAGATATTCGATGAAACATAATCTGTATCAGCTTATACTGTTTTCGGTAGCTGTACTTCTCGGTATGATAGTTCCGTTTATATTGGATATCGGACATCATATAAACTATGAGTACTACGATGCGGCAAAAGAAATGATTGAATATGCCTATATTGGTTTTGTGTGTGCGGCAGTATTCGGTCTGTTCAGCGGAATGACTGAGCTTTCGTACGTAAATTCAAAGCAAAGTGTGTCATGCCTGCATAGCTTTCCGCTTACAAGAAATACTCTTTTCGTGTGTGAAATTCCATCGGGTATAGTATATTCCTTTGTTGCGTTGACCATAGGATTTATCGCTGTACCGCTTACAGCAAGTCTTTCGGGATATAGCCTTACAGTGTATTTGGCTGAATATATGGCGATGTATCTTGCTTCTATAATGGCATTCTTACTCGTACATTCCGCAACACTTCTTGCTGCAGGACTGACGGGAACAGCGGTAATGCGATTTATAATGACGGCAATGGTGCTGTTTTTCCCGATTGCACTGTTCGCACTTGTTGTAACTGCTTTTCAAATGGGCTGTGACGAGCTTCACTACGGCTACTACCTATGTGAGAATAATATCAAACTCCTTTGTCCTGCCGCAAGATTCGTATATGTGTTGAACGAGGGTGGTGCAGGGTATATAGTTAAAGAAAGCCTGCTTTGTCTGCCGTATATTGCTGTTCATTATGTCGGAGCAGTGCTTCTTAATAAGTATCGCCGTACAGAGGATACGGGAAAAACAATAATCTGGGCTCCTTTATTTAAGGTTACAAAGTATCTCGTAATATTCGCAGGTGCATTACTCGGTGTGATTGTGTTCGGTATAAGTTTGGCTACTGACATTGGCGAAATTGCCGATAACATCTTCGGTATGTTCATAGGACTTGTGATGTCGTTTGTTATAGTAAACTGCATTATGTATCGCTCAGTCAGAATGCTTTTCAAGGATGTTAAGCCTTTTGTAACACTTTCAGTGGCAACGCTTGTGTTTGTGCTTGTCATTCCCTCAAACGTGTTCGGTATTGTAGGCAATATGTATTCTTTGAATAATACACGTGAATTTGAACTTGATGTTTACGGTATTAATTTCACACTCCCTGCCGACAGATATAACGATATCGTTGAATGCAAAAGCGATTATGCATACTACAATGTTATAGAAGTACCGTCACTTTGGTCTGATGATTCCGAAGAGCTTCTCTGTCGTGATTATGAAGCATATATTTTTGATGATACTGTTCAGAACGGTGGATATGAAGATTATATGAAATGTGTGTCAGAGCAGACCATAGCGTGCAATACATCTGTGATGTCGTTCTCACAGAGAAGAAGCGATATTACCATTATTCAAAAGCCAAAGTTCGGTATTCCTCTTGCAATGAGTCTCACTGTTTCGGTGGATAACGATATCTGTAAAAACGTAATCTATTCGGAAGAATACATAGATATGATGAATCGGGTCAAACACGTTCCGTTTGATGCGATTTACAATATTATTTTGTCGATAGGTGAAACTGATTTGAATATGTATCCCCCAAACGGTGTTGAAATATATAACAGATACACAGTAGAGGGTTATTATCAAGAATCTGATACTGTCGAGTGGACAAAGTATGTAAGTGCTGTCGAGGAAATAATTGCTCTGTCGGAATTTGACCCCGAAAAGATTGCTGATTCACCGTTTATTGGAACCATAGAGTTTACATATGCATCCGGAGCTAGTAGTAATACCAACGTAAGTATTCCGATAAATGCCGACAACATAGAGCTTGTTAATGCTATTGTTGAATTTTACTCAATGGTAAACAATACTGAGCCTGTAAAGTATTCTTCATCAGATGAGTATTTCAGAAAAACTCTGGTTGACAACTACGTTTCCGCAATAATGATAGATACATCAAGCGGAGAGTCCAGAGAAATATCTCTTGAAAGGCTTGCTGAGTATTCTGAATATTCCATATGCTTTACACAATACCGTAATTGGGAATACAGCAAGTATAAAGCTCTCGAAGACGTAGGATATATGTTCCTTACAAGAAACAAAGACGGCTCAATTGACGAGGTATTCATGGATGGCTCAAGAATAAGCGAAGATGAGCTTGATAAACTGTTTGTTGAACTTAAATAACTGAAATAATTAAAAAAGCTGCGGTACGGAGTTTATCTGCCATACCACAGCTTTTTTGTAATGTCTCATTACGTTATGTCTCGCTGTATTCCTCACGTGGTCTGAATATTAGCGATATGCACCATATTCCGGCAAGTGAAACGATAGTGTAGATAATACGAGCGATTACCGAACCCTGACCTCCGCATATCCATGAAACAAGGTCAAACTTGAAAAGACCTATCGATCCCCAGTTTAAAGCACCGATTATAACAAGTATCAGTGATATTCTGTCAAGCATTGTTTCAATTCCTCCTTTCGCATTGCTGCGGTATTATTATCTCCATTAACGCAATATCTAAGCCTGGAAATACAAGGAAAAAACAAGAATAAATCAAAAAACAAAGAATAGTATTTAATAGAATAAACTTTGAATACGGAGGGATACCATGCTTGAATTTGTTTTGTCACTGTTTGGCGGAATATCCGTGCTTATGCTGTCCTCGGCAGGAAATAATTTTCCACCACCGCTTGATAAAAAAGAGGAATACGAACTTTTTCTGAAAATGAATGAAAACGGAGACATGAAGGCAAGGGAAAAGCTGATAGAACATAATCTCAGACTTGTAGCACATATAGTAAGAAAATATTATGCCTCAAGCCGTTGTGAAGATGACCTTATTTCCGTAGGAACAATAGGATTGATTAAATCCGTGGATTCATATAAGGTGAAAAACGGCACCAGATTTGCCACCTATGCGGCGAAATGTATTCAAAATGAAATACTGATGTTCTTTCGTTCACAGAAAAAGACGCTGCAGGAGGTGTCGATAAACGAAACGATAGATACCGACCGTGATGGAAATCCGCTGACATATATTGATATAATCAAGTGCGACGATACTATTGCCGATGACCTCGATACTAAAATCAAGCTCACGAAAGCGGCAGAATATATAACGAATAATCTCGGAGAGAGGGAACGCAGAATAATCGTTATGCGTTACGGTCTGGATGGTGGTAAAGCGTGGACCCAGCGTGAGGTAGCGGAGAAGCTCGGAATATCACGCTCGTATGTCAGCCGAATAGAAAAGTGTGCTCTTGAAAAGCTGAGAGCAAGACTGTAAAAAAGTTTGAAAAAATGCTTCTTTACTATTGACAAATGAAAATGGATAGTGTATAATATAGGAGTAACAATGAAGCAGAACAGTCTCCGTTCTCACCTTACTGCTACGGGCAAGTCAAGGTCAATATCAGTTAAGGGTATTTTTTGTCGTGCGGAGAAGGTTCTTTGTGCGATTTTTTGTTTATTATGGAGGTGCTTAACTATTAGCGCGAAAGAACTTATAATCAATGATGACATCAGGGCAAAAGAAGTACGTATGCTTGATGAAAATAACGGTCAGCTCGGTATAATGAGCCTGAACGATGCAAAAACCTATGCTTATGACAGAGGATATGATCTTGTAATGATCGCTCCTACCGCTACTCCGCCTGTCTGCCGTGCTATGG
>CAYTLG010000089.1:0-7856 GCA_964438725.1 uncultured Ruminococcus sp.
ACCTTTTTTTGAGTTTTTTCGCTTTTTTTATGTTTTTTCGCAAATGCCTCGTTTTGGAGCATATTTGGGGTCAAAAATGAGCATAATAGAACCATGCTAACACTATATATACGTACCATCATCATATATTTCACTCTCTTATTCGCTCTTCGCCTTATGGGCAAGCGTCAAATCGGAGAGCTGCGTGTTTCAGAGCTAATCGTTACCCTCATTCTTTCCGAGATAGCCGTACAACCCATTACCGACCGTGACAAGCCGCTTCTGTATTCGATTGTCCCCATTCTCGTTCTTTTATCGATGGAGGTCATCGTGTCATATCTGCTGCTGAAATCCAATTTCATAAAGAGGCTGTTTTACGGCTCACCCACTATTCTGATAAAACGAGGAAAGCTCATGGAGGAAGAGCTGACAAAGAACCGTATCGAGGCAGACGAACTTGCATCAGAGCTTAGGCAGAAGGGTTTCGGAAAGCTGGACGAGATATACTACGCAATACTGGAGGAAAACGGGAAGCTGTCTGTTTTTCCACGCAGCCGTGACACGCCCATTACCCTCTCGATACTGTCCGATAACGGAGCCGAGCATGGCATAGATCATCTTATCGTGATAGACGGAACGATACTTACCGACCGTCTGACGGAGCTTGGGTGGGACGAGAAACGGCTTGACAACGAAATCAAAAGGTGCAAGGTTCCGCTGAGTGAGATATTCATTTTGGCAGCAGACGACAGCGGTCAAGTCACGTGTATAAAAAGGAGGAAGAAATGAGGTCACTTGTGTGTGCGATATGCGTGATTCTTGCAATATGTATATTTGTCATGTTCTCATCCGTGTATATCACAAGCTCATGCGACAGGCTGAACGGACTTATCGACAACCTCCCCGACTCTGCTGACACCGACGCATTCAACAGCACCTATTCGCTTATATGCCAAAAGTGGAGCAAACTTTGCAGGTATGTGCGATGCACAGTCAGCCACAAAGTCTCAGAGGACATTGACAGCACGCTTGAAGAGGTAGAACTGCGATTCAGAACTTGTGACAAAAGCGGCTACAAAGTCGCACAGAACCGTCTCGCTTCACTTATAAGGGAGTTGTCTCGTTCCGAAGGACTGTCATGGTATGCGATAGGATAAAAAAACTGCCATACCTTATCGATACAGCAGTTATGTTTATATTTGATTATATCAGCTTAGATGAACTCGCTCTCACCATCTGCAAGCATGAGCTTTTTACGTGTAATTACGTGCCAGCTGTTTTCGCCTGCAAGACCGAACTTATCCTCCACAGCCTTAGCGACATATTCGGGATTGAGGTATTTTTCCGCATCGGCAGAGCTAACAACGGTAACTGTCATGGAATCTCCGTCAGCTACGGCAGAGATACGCTTTACAAGGTGAGAAATATCACATTCCTTTTCACCGCTCTTGCTTCTCTTCATGATAACGAACGGTTCGTCAAACATTTTCGACACCGCTTCACAAACGCCCTCTCCGACATTGACACAGCCGAATTTGATTTCGCACTCTGCCCACTTGATATCGGTGAGCTTTCCTCTCTGCTCATATACACGGGTAATTTCGATACCGTTCGGCATTACTGCGGAGAGCTTTCCCATAATCTCTTCATTTCCGACAGGCTCCATAAGACGTATATCGAGAACTTCTTCTTCACCGCCGCATCCAACTGAAAGAGGAGTTGCGAACACGAGCTTGGGAATGGGGTTAAAGCCCTCGGTATAATATATGGGAAGTCCGGAACGAATAAGCGAACGTGTAAGGGTCTTTGCAAGGTCAAGGTGTGAGATATACAGCATTGCACCGAACTTGCGGAAACGGAGACGAATAAGTCTTGCCGGCTTTACGTTGGTTTTCATAGTCTCCGCACGGGATGCAAACACCTTGTCGGACGTAATCTTGCCCGCACTGTCGGAGCTTTCGGGATGACCGGGACACCAACGGCAGTACTGCTTATCCACGAGCTTGTTCACACCGCAGCCGGAGCATTTTTCCTTACATGACGGAGTTGCAACCGCCTCCTGAGCCTTATGTCTTTCGGAAAGGAGGAATGACTTTGTAACACCGCATGAAATCATATCCCACGGGAGAATTTCATCATCGGGGATACATCTGTTGGCGTAGAATGAGGGGTCAACACCGACTGTGGCAAAAATATCCATCCAGTTGTCGTAGTCGAAGTGTTCTTCCCACGAGTCGAATCTTACATGACGGCGGATAGCTTCTTCAAGTGCAGCAGAAAGTCGTCTGTCACCACGAGCGAATACAGCTTCAATACGTGATACCTTAGCATCATGGTAGTTATAGCGAACTTTTCTGTCTTTGATTTTGGAGGAAAGGAAATCCTGCTTGTCACGAAGTTCTTCAAGAGTATTCTGACCTTCCCACTGGAACGGAGTAAACGGTTTCGGAATGAAGCAAGCAACCGAAAGCGTTACCTGAGGCTGTCTTGCTTTATTTCTGTCGGGAGTTTTGTAGTATTCATCTACTACATGACTTGCAAGGGTGGATATACCCTCGATATCGTCATATGTTTCGTGCGGAAGTCCATCCATGAAGTAGAGCTTTATCTGGTTCTTGCCCGCTGAATAAGCAACACGGCACGCACGGAGAATTTCTTCTTCTGTAATGTTCTTGTTGATAACATCACGGAGTCTGGGAGAACCTGCTTCGGGAGCAAAGGTAAGCGTTGACTGTCTTACAGTTGCAATCTTGTCCATAAGCTCCTTTGTGAAGCTGTCCGCACGCATTGAGGGGAGGGACAAGTTTATCATCTCGTCGTTTGTCCACTCAAGAAGGCTGTCTGTAAGCTCACTGATTTTAGAATAGTCGGAAATTGAAAGTGAAGAAAGGGATATTTCACTGTATCCACTGTTATGCGACATAGTTTTAGCGATACAGTCAAGTGTTTCGGGGCTTCTCTCACGTACAGGACGACATACCATACCCGCCTGACAGAAACGACAGCCACGGATACAGCCACGGAACACTTCCATAGTAACTCTGTCATGTACTGTTTCTATATTGGGAAGTACGGGATTGAGCGGAGGCATACATTTATCGAAGTTCTGTACGATTCTCTTTGTAACAACAGCGGGAACCTTTTCGTCAACAGGATTGATAGCTGCTATTGTGCCGTCCTCGTTGTACTTTATATCGTAGAGTGAGGGAACATAGAAGCCTTTAAGCTCGGTAGCCGCACGGTAAAGGAAGTCTTTCTTATTATATGTACCGTCCTCTTTCATGGAAAGGTAAAGTCTTGCAAGCTCGGGAATAGCTTCTTCACCCTCACCGATTGAGAAAAGGTCGATAAAGTCAGCGACAGGTTCAGGGTTATATGAGCAAGGTCCACCTGCAATAACGAGGGGATCGTTCTCTGTACGGTTCTCACGTCTAAGCGGTATTCCGGCAAGGTCAAGCATATTTAAAATATTGGTATAGCAAAGCTCATACTGCATGGTAAAAGCCACCATATCAAAATCACCAACGGAGTCACCGCTTTCATGTGTGAACAGAGGAATGTTACGCTTACGCATTTCATCTTCCATATCCACCCACGGAGCGTAAACTCTTTCGCACCATACGCCTTCTACGTTATTAAGGCAGTCGCAAAGTATTCTCATACCAAGGTTGGACATACCTATTTCATACGTATCGGGGAAGCAGAACGCTACTCTCATTTTCACTTCATCGAGGTTCTTGTAAATACTGTTAGTCTCACCACCGGTATATCTTCCCGGCTTCTGAACATCAAGCAAAAAGCTGCGAATGTCTTCTCTCATATTTAATACCAAGGTACAGGGGTAAGTTCACCCTGCCCTGTTTCTCCTGTTTAAATTTTTATTACCTATCAAAAAGAGTGAAAAGCGATATTTCCTTTCACTCTTTTATTGAATTTATCTTATAAATACCTTTGATGCCACTGATATCGGAATGAGCCATACGAGCTGGTACAGAACGATAAGGAGTGACGAAAGTACGGTCAGCGAATCCGCAAGAAGGAGCAGAACAAGAATGGCAGCACCTATCATAACGGAAAGAACGCCGAGTGCGATATCGGTCTTTTTGGTATGAAGAACCTTACCGCAATATGTGATGACCTGGAGGAGGGATTTAGGCGAACCGCAGGTAACAAGACCGCTGTCTACCTTTTCCTCATATTTACTTACCTCTTCCGCACTTGAGTAACGGAGTATCTTGAGGGGCATTTTCTTCATTCCCGCCTTTTTAGCTATCATAGCTTCGTCTATATTGGGGTCAAAGGTACGAACGCAGACATACAAACCACTTCCAGAGAACTGCTTCAGGATAAGGTCGATATCGGAATCCATAACGTACTTGACGTAGAACTTAGCTACGAGCTTGCTTTCACGGAACATATACATGATGGACAGCTCATCGGAGAGGTCAACGTCATCAACAAGAGCGTCATCGGGTATATCAAGACCACGGCTGCGGAGATTCTGACCACTGCCGAATATGATGTTTACGCCATCAACCTGAGCTGCGAGGAAGCCCGACTCAGTATCGAAAATCTTCACGTTCTCTGAAACACCCATGTCACGTGTAGCTACTTCAAACACATCCTGCAAGGGTCCGCCTGCATAAGCAAACACGGATGCGGCGTAATAGAGAACCCTGTCGATTCTTGCGTTATTGTAGATACGCATATTCTGAACCTTTACAGAGTATGAAGGGAATACATTCTTATCGTCAAACGAAATTATTGAAGCGTTTGAGTATTCCTCAATAGAAGCATCACCGATAATAGCACTGTCGTACTGTTTAGCGGCAAGGTTAGCTCTGTACATGGGATACGAGAATGTAACGTAAGCGGAAAGCGGAGCCAGCATAAGGAGTGCGGAATATACCACACGGCTTACGGTCGCAGTATCACCGCCACGGAAGTTTACAAATATACCGAAAAGCACAGCGATAGCCACGGATGCACTCATGGCAAAGGTCATGAACACACCGGTTGCGGGATCGGGTCTTGAAAGTCTGCCGAAGAAACCGTCGATAAAGTCGGTCTTTTCTATCTTCATAACGTCGCACGCATCCTCAGCATCGGCAAATGCTCTTGCTTCACCCTCTGATTCTTCATCGGGGAGACGGCGAACGATATGCTTGGGCTTACGGTTTGCAAGTACAGCAAAGTTCATGTTCTCACGCTTGTTGTTATACAGTGCATATACAAGTGTAAGGAGAGCGGAAACTGCCGTAACAAAGTTGAACATCACGGGTTCATTCGGGCTTACTGTAACGACTGCCATAACTGCGGAGTATACTATACCGCCTATGGTAAGGAGAGCCGTCATACTTTCGGGAGTAGGTGTTCCACGGAAGATATTTTTAAAGCCCTTTATGATTTCTTCAACTGCACAGAAGCAAGCAAGAAGCATAAGCTGGAGGCTAACCATGATATATACAACAGGGTATACTGCCGGGTCAAACACACCTGCGAACTGCTGCTCATTTCCGCTGAACAGCTTTGTTATAAGAGGGATATTTTCAAAAATCATGAGTGCCACGGTGAACACTGCACAGACAACAAGTCTTATCCAGAGCGAGATGTTCTTATCGTGGAACTCCTTGCGGATTGTGGGTATCTGAGTTTTATCTACATATTCGGGATGGTCGAGCTTTACCTTGTGGGTATCACGATGGTGCTGCTTTTCTGCGAGTCTGTCACCGAATTCCTTAGCCTTTTTGTTGTCCTTGCCGTCCAGACCAAACGCTACCATGAGATTTATATCGGTCGGGTCAAATTCTTCATCATCAAGGCTTGCGATATCCTCATCAGAAAGGGTTTCTTCCTCGTTTTCCTCTTTTTCGGTCTCCGTAGGAAGTGTTTCCTTTGTATCTTCGGGAATGTCAGCCGAAAGAAGTGCATCCTCCGCATCGGCAAGCATGAGATCATCATATGTAGTCTCGTCTATATCCTCTGCCATATCAGGCTCAGATACAGCTTCAACCTCGTCAGCAGTTTCCGCGACAGGTTCTGTGACAGTATCTGCCGCAACGTCATCCGTAACAGTATCAGCAACAGGTTTTTCATCTGTCACCATTTCTAGAAGCTCATCGTCAGACGAATCCTTTGCCGTATCAGCCGCTGATTTTTTCTGCTTTTTGCGTCCGAACAGAGAGAATTTAGGCTTTTTCACCTCAACCTCAGGCTCCGGCTCACTATCAGCAAGAAATTCTTCATCGGAAATAAGCGGCTCATCGCGGTCGGTGATTTCTGCATAGTCATCCTCACTCACATTTTCATCGGCTTCGGGTTCAAGCTCGTATTCGTCAATGAATCCGTCGTCATATGCGGTCTTTTTCGGTGCGGTAGTTTTCGGAATACCAAACGCACTATCAAGGGATGAAATAAGCTGTTCGTCATCCGATATAGCACTCTCAGCGACATTTTCAGCCTTTTCGCTGTTCTTGAGACGTGAGAGAATACCACCCGTATGTGCAGTCTCATCTTTATCCTCGGACTCTTTTTCGTCATATTCGGGCATATATTTACGCAGAAGCTCGTTTATATCAAGCTCACTGTCGTCTCCCACACCCGAACTGCTCACATCAATTGAGTCGCCTGAGGTTTTTCTGTCAGCGATATTGTCAACACCTGCTACTCCGTTCACATCCTCGATATCCTCAAGGAATACCGCTTCTTCTTCAAATTCGTTTTGTTTGTCACCGTGAGAATCATGTCCGTGCTTGCCGAGCTTTCCGAACAGATCCCCTGCGGTGACCTTTTTGTTTTTCTTTTTATCTTTAGCCATAACAAGTACATTGACCGACAGCTTTTCACCACGGTCACACCTTCCATCAGCTTTATTTTTACATTCACTCTCCAGGATATGAACAGGTCTCCTGAAGCTGAAGCCTATATGCTGCTTTATCCTGTATTTCACGACTCACTTTCGCTGCATTCTCGCCGCATGACAAAGAAGTACAGACGCAGCAGTTGAAACATTAAGTGAATTGAGCTTGCCGTACATGGGAATAGACACAGCATAGTCGCATCTTTCACGAACAAGTCTTGATACACCGCTGTCCTCACCGCCGAGAACTATCGCAACACCCGACGAGAAATCCGTTTCATAGAAGTCCTGACCGTCAGCCTCAGCCGCATATGTCCAGACTCCGTTTTCCTTGAGCTTTTCTATTACCTGAGCAATATTCGGAACCTTTGCGACAGCCATGTGCATAATAGCTCCCGCAGATGCCTTAGATACTGCCGGTGTAAGTCCGCACGCACGTCTTTCGGGAATGATTATTCCGTGAGCACCTTCGCATTCGGCACATCTTATAACAGCACCGAGGTTGTGGGGGTCCTCAATACCGTCACATACAACGATAAGCGGCTTTTCCCCTCTCTCACGAGCTATTTCAAGTATATCTTCAACTGTGCAGTACGATTTTTCAGCCACAAGAGCAGCCACGCCCTGATGATTTTCACCTCCGCAAAGTCTGTCGAGATATTCCGATGTTGTATCAACTACGGGAATACGTGCTTCCTTTGCCTTTGCAACAATTACCTTTACAGAGCCTTCCACGCCTGCAACGAGTATTTTATCTATCGGAGTATCAGTTTTAAGAAGCTCCGTTACCGCATTTCTTCCGACAACAGCGTTGCTTCTTGCGGGAATATTGTCACGCTTGAAGTCACGTCTGTCTCCACGGTCACCGCCACGGGAGTTTCCTCTTCCTCTGTTATCACGGTTGTCACGGTCGTTATTTCTCTGTTTTCTGTCGTTATTTTTAAATCTTTTTTCTTCCATATCTATATCATTACCGTATTTCAGTTATATTTTTCGGCATACCTCGCCTTTATATAGT
>CAYTLG010000090.1:0-7809 GCA_964438725.1 uncultured Ruminococcus sp.
AACGTATACAAGAGTCTGCATCACCTGCTAAAAAAATACTTCTTCCGCATGGGAAATGACGAAATCAATAACGATGGAATATCTATCGACCAGGCAATAACCGTGACAACAAAGACAGAGGTAGAGCCGGGAACATTGTGTGTTGAGAGAAAGCGTTATTATTCAATTAACAATAAAATGTTTGTTGATAAGTTTATGTCGCAGCTGAAGGTAGTATACTATTTGGCAGAGGATGAAAAGGACAAGAATAATTTCCTTGATTCCGCAATGTACGGTCATGTATATCAGAAGTATTTGCCTGGGATGTTTGTGACCCTTGACGGCAAGTATTACGAAATAATCAGCATGACAAAAAACAATGGTGTACTCGTCAGACGTGCCGCAGACCATATTACAAGCCGACATTATTATCGAATTCTTAGGGAATATTCATTGAAATGTTATACTTTAAATAATACAGTTGGAGTTAAGTATTCATACGGTGATATAATAATTGAGCGAGCTGAGGCTGATATTACGGTAAACACACTCGGATATCTTGAAATGTCGGAATACAGTGACATAAAAAATGCCAGACGTGTAGAACTCAGTAATATAGAACCACGAGAATACCGAAACAAAGAGTGCATCAAAATCCACCTTGCAAACAGCACTCACGATGTACGTGTAACAGTGGCAACACTTCTCAATGAGTTGTTTGTAACAATATTCCCAGATACATATCAGTACATTGTTGCTTCGACAAAATGTGAGCAGGATGAGCAGACACAGGGACTTATACCGAAATTGATTAAAGCTGACGATGACTGTATATACATAATCGAGGACAGCCTTATTGATTTGGGACTTCTCATAAATGTCGAGAGATACTTCAGGCGATTCCTTGAGATAATCTGTGATGTTTTAGATTGGCATAAAGAAAAGCTTGTCGAAAAAACGCAGATTGAAGATGGTGGGGATGACGATACAGAGAATAATGCAAATTCTGTATCACTGCTTGAAACGGTAATTAACGGCGACAGCCAAAAAACACCATATGCAGAATCATTCTTTCTGCTGTATGGTTATGATTCTGTCCCGAAAGCTATTGACCTTGACGCAACACTGAAATATCTGTCAGAGCCGGGATTAGCGGACAACTATCTAAAACAAGCTCGTAAGAAAAACGGTCATTCGCCTGATTGACAAGCCACAAAAAAAGAGCATATCCGTTATTTTTGAAATATCGGGTATGCTCTTTTTTTATTTTATTTACCGTAGACTTCGATATTGCTTACCTTGCCGTCTCCATAAGGAAGAATCTTTATATATCTTGCGTTTGTTTTTGGAATATCAAAATCAAATACATCGTCACTAATGCGTGTGTCTTCAACCTTTGTCCATGTGCATCCGTCACAGGAAACCTGCATTGCAAAGCCCTCTGAGTTTTCGATTGCAACACGGATTCTTGATACGGTAAGTTCACTGCCAAGGTCAACCTCTCCACCGCATATAGTGCAGTCATCACGCAAGCAGAGGTTATATGCCATGTCGTGTGCCTGATTGTAGAGACCGAAGAAGTGGTCGGCACGGAGTATCTCAATGCGGTCAGGTGCAATCTCGTTGAGCTTTTTAGCAAGCTCCTTGATGTTTGCGGGAGTCATGTTCCAGGAAACACCCTGAGCTGAGAGGAACAACGGAGAATTTCTGTCCCACTTGTCGATTTTTTCCTTGAAAATGCGGTATATCGCTGCGATTTCGGGAGTATATCCGGGGTTGTTGGGAATAAATGCTACATTTCCGACAGTCATTGTCTCAAGCAGCTTCGGAGCCATGTACCATTCTACCATTGTTGCACCGTAAAGACTTCTGCAAACATCAGCGTAAACTTCAGTGTGCATTTCGTCCATCTCATCCCATACTGTTATCGAGCGGATTCCCGTTTTTGCAAGGTATCTCTCGGTAAGCTGGGCATATGCGGTAGCACGGCTGCGGTCTGTGAGGTTCCAGCGTTTGTTATGTCTGTCGATAAGCAGGGAATAACCAAGACCGGAGGGACCCGAAACAAAACAGTCGCCATCAGTAGCACTTCCGTAGAAATAGTTCATCATTCCCGGTGCAAAATCAGCGAGTGCAGGGCTGATAGTCCAGTTTATCGGGCAGGTTCCACGGTCGGGATTACGCCAAAGATTGAGCATTGCGTGCTGATTGTACTGTACATTGTCGCCATCGGAAAGATAGATTGCTATGTAAACTTTGTTTTCGAGCTTAGGCATCTTCGGAACGGCAGGGACTTTTATCTCATGTGCCATTCCTGCGTATACTGTCGCATTTTCAAAAAAGTCTGACGGGACGGTTGAAAGACCATATTCGGCAGCAGCACCAATGCCTGAGCGTTCTTCAGTGTACCATCCTGTTGCAAGTGCATTTCCGGGTTCCATGTCTGCGAGGAATTTGCAATAAACAGCTTTTTCTGCCGGATGACGATTTTCAGTCCAAATTACGAATGAACCTGTCGCAACGGCAAGGTCACGGACATAATGGCGGTTGTTGGGAGCTGCACTTACGATGAGACGATGTGTGCATCTGTTCCAGTAGGTCTTGTAGCTGTAACGATAAAGCTCTATTGCATTGTCGAATGGGAGCTTTGTAAGGTCAACCTTAACCTCAGCATCGGGAACAGCATTTTTGAAGGTTTCAAACAGCTCTACGGAAACGGGAAGCAGATTGTCAAGCCCTGAAACGGTGGTAGCTAGGTTTATGTAATGCTCAGACTTTTCAGTGGAATAAAGTACAACTCCGTCGTAAGCATCATTGAATTTCTTTACGATTTCCCACTTGTTATCTGCGGTGTATTCGTTCAGCTTGAGGTTGAGAAGGTCAGGCCATGCATATGAACCTTCGTCACAATGTTCGGGAACGAGGAAAAGTCGAGGCTGAATGCGGTTGACAAGTCCCTGTAAGCAGGTAAAAAGGAGCTTTTCGTCGTGATTCAGAGCTTTCGTGGATATTGCATCGAGGGTATCAGCAGGAGCTGCGAATACCGGTAATGCACGGTGTTCAGGCCAGAAAAGTCCTTTTTTGATATCGGGAGATGGAGCGGGAGAGAGATAACGGTTATTCATATGACTCCTTCTGCGGTTTCCAACTGATTTGATGAACGTGGTTTCCGCTATGTTTATTATTTTTCATTGATTATGGTTATCTGAAAATGCAGTTACTGTGGTGTCATTTGTAACTATATTATATCAGAAGCACGTATCAAACGCAATATGTTTTTATGAGAATTAATTAATTTGGATTAACTTTTTTGCGTTTTGTAATTATAACGAACATCTGCTGAAATTCTCACCAAATGCACGTTTCTTTGAGGTATGCTGGTACAATATATGTATATCATTTATCATTTTTGGAGGACATAGACATGAAAAAAACATATGGGTACATCAGAGTATCGACAAGGGAGCAGAATGAGGAGCGTCAGGTAGTAGCCATGCAGGAATTTGGAATTGAGGAGAAGAACATGGCGATAGACAAGCAGTCCGGAAAGGATTTTGAACGTCCCGGATATAAGAAACTCATGAAAAAACTAAAGTCGGAGGACACTCTCGTTATCAAGAGCATCGACCGACTTGGGAGAAATTATGATGAAATATTGGAGCAGTGGAGAATTTTAACAAAGGAAAAGCACGTTGACGTAGTTGTACTTGATATGCCACTGCTTGATACAAGAAACGGACGTGACCTGACAGGTACACTTATCGCTGACATAGTATTGCAGCTGCTTTCATACGTTGCACAAACTGAACGTGAGTTTATAAAGCAACGCCAACGAGAGGGAATCGAGATTGCAAGAGCAAACGGAATCCACCTTGGCAGAAAAGCAATGGAGCGACCCGACAACTACGAGGACGTAAAACACGCTTGGCAGAGAGGGGAAGTGTCACTGCGAAAAGCCGCAACTCTGCTCGGCGTATCACATACCACCTTCCGTAACTGGGTGGTGAATGTGGAAGGGGAGGTGTAAATATATGTCAAACACGATTACTCATTTCTAAATTGAGTGACATAAAATTACTGCTCTTGTTATTTAGTCATCAATGCGTGTTGAAATATTCATTATAACAAAAACTTAAAAGTTTCACTGTGTACAAGTTGAGGGCTTGTATATTGCAGAGATAAAAGAATAATTATTGTACCTAAAAGGCCATAAAATATATTCCTTAAGATTAATATCTTACAAATGAAAATTAATAAGCTGTTTTTACATCATCGGCAATCTTAATAAAATCTTTTTCATTTGTGCTAACATATATATCCATAGTATAATCGTTGCTTGGATCCATTTCAGTGTAGTATTTAACATATTTGGGATGTACAGATACACTATAAATATCATCTGCAATTCGAACTTTATTTTTTCCATCACTACAACGGTAAAGAGTACCGGAGTTAACACTGAAATCTGTTATGAAATAAATAGTACCTTTATTCGTGATTGCTAAGCTATAGTTAGATACATTTTCTGCAATAAAACTATCATCATCTTTGTAGTGACAAAAAAGTTCGTTATCGCTGTTAACGTAGTAAATCTTTTTCCCATCGGTAGATATTTGATAATATACCATATCAGAGATAATTTTTTCAGGTTCAAAGTTCAATTCTCTTGTTGCCATGTACAAATTATCATTTTTTATGTAATATACTGTGTTATAATCTTCAGTCAAATGAACAACGTTAGCATAATATCCGATATTCTTTATTACTTCACGCATTTCATAGTTTTCATCAATGTATCCAATACCATATGTACCATCTTTGCAGTATACCATAAGTGTACCAACAAATGATTTTACAGCACTGACATATAATGAATTTGTATTGCTTGAATTATCAGGAAGTATAGGACGCAAATTTGTATAGTTACCGATTTTTATTCGTTCTTCACCGTTTACACTGAGATAATATTTTGAATCCACTGAGAACAAAAGCTCGTTGAGATTGCTGTTGAGAAGATAACTGTCACATGAGTTAGCTAGTTTCATGTAAGTACCGGTACTAATATCATAGACTCCAGGCATATTATATGTATATGACTCGCTTTTTAAATCGCGACACATACCATAAATAGTTTTTCCGTCGTTAGTTGAGTAAAGTCCACAAAAGTTTTCAAGCTTTGTTATTGAAGAAGCAATCTTTATATAAAAGGCATATTCATCATCA
Source organism: uncultured Ruminococcus sp. (assembly GCA_964438725.1). Taxonomy (GTDB): domain Bacteria; phylum Bacillota; class Clostridia; order Oscillospirales; family CAG-272; genus UMGS1696. The sequence continues at coordinate 5,203 of CAYTLG010000090.1, forward strand.
TCTTCAGTGACGTACAGAAGTGTATTTCCGTCAGGAGAGAAGGTAAACCATCTGTTATCAAAACCATCTGCTACAACAATATCATCGGCAACTTTTTCAATTTTCTTATTGCTTAATTGTATAGTATATAGTACATCATCTTGGTTAACATATGCCATAGCATTACCATCATATGAGAGGACAGCATCGATAACATCATCGGCTATTTTTTGAATGGAATCATTTTCGGTAATGTAAAGGACATTATCATCAGAAATAAATGCTGCTACATTTTCGTTTACATTTGAAGATACTTTTCTTGCTCTACCATTAATTGATGATGAAAGAACGGTGTCGTTGAAAAACACAGATGTCTTTTCGGTATCAGGTGAGTAGGCGGACGAAATGTAATTCTCAGTAGTAATGTATAATTCAGTTTTTTGCATTGACCCAATTACTGAAATTGCAATAATTAAGATTACGATAGCAAGAACAGCACTGGCTGCACCACTAATAAACTTTTTATTGTTAATGATTTTCTTGAAGTCAATATTGGATTTATTTGATGTGGATATTACATCATTTTGAGTGTCCTGCTGAATTAAATTAGTACCACATGAACGACAGAATTTTGCATCATCGAGATTATTCTCTCCGCACTTATAACAAATCATTTTAATTCTCCTTTAGTTTTTGACCGCAATTAGTGCAAAAAGCTGAATCATCAGTTATTTTTGTTCTGCATGACGGGCAATAGATTGTTGATTTGATAGCTTCGATCTCTGACTGCAAACAATTAAGTTTGACACAGAAATCACGAATTTTATCACAGATATCTGAGAATTCAGAGGAAGGAGATGTGCCATACAATTCATAATATCTTTGACCTAGTGTATCAAATAGATTATGGATTTCTTTGTCTGTTTCTGCAATGTCCTTTTTTATCTGAGCGACATCAGTAATATCTTTTGTTTTTTGAACTGTGGTTTGACTTAACTGTGAAATTTTTTGAGAGACATTATTTAAAAAGCTCATATATTTACCTCCATTTACCATGAGAAGTTAAAATCACTGTCTTTTCCTCCAAGGAACCTGTTTAGATCTAATATATATTCCTGAATCATTTTTGCATACTGTCCAGCATAATAATAATTTACCATCGATGAATTATTATATGGTTTGAAATCATCAAGCTTATTACCCCACCATCCAGATGCAAGATCATTATTTTTATCAACACTACCAACATTTAGACAGATTGCTCCATGTTCATCATATTTATGTTGTGAATAACTCATCGCAACATAATCGCATAGATAATCCCACGTTGTATCATCTGTACTGGTTAAAAGAACAATAGCACCTACACCATATTTACTATATATCGCATCAATAGCAGTTTTAAGTTCCTGTATTTGAGTATCGGTAAGATAACCTAATTCATCACAGACTGTGGGTGTTTTTTCCATTCGCTGAGCAACAGTATCAGTGAACACATGGAAATTATTGCTACTGCTTACAATACTGCTGTTATCAGCTTTTATAATGCCATGTATATTTACGTATCCGTATAACCAATTTGGACGGTCGATCCACTCAGAACCAGTTAAATCAATTTCAAGAGTTTTAGAATTGTAACTACCAGTCATCTTGTAGCTGCCGGATTTGCCGGTTGTGTTTCCTGGCATTGGATAGAAAGAGTATACTGCTTCAAGTTCACCGTTAGGTTTAATGTTGGTTAATGTTAAATCAACACCCATATCACCAGTATTGTAAGTACCGCTCCAATTATTTGGTATGTTCAGACTTATGCATTCAGATTCGTAATTTATGGACATTACATCAAGAACTGTTTCAAAAGCACTATCATAAATTGTACTTGCACTAAAATGTACATCAAATGTTGCAAGCGGTGTTGTATATGTAAATTTACCATTAAATACACAATGGTTGCCCTTATCAGCAGGAATAGGGGGATCAACAGTTAATTCACTGATATTTTCTTTTCTAATCCAAATATTTTGAGAATCATTATATGAATCATTGAAAAGGAATCGTGTTGAATTGAGTAAATCCATCATTTCATCGTTGGACATATTAGGAGTCATATCAAGCTTGAATTGACATTTATAATCATCTGAAAGAGAAGATGTCACAACATACCATCCATCTTTGCATATAGATACTTTTTCGGGATTTATGACATATTCAGGGTCAAACATGTATTCAACTGAAGCCGTACCGGTAACAGTTACAATATCGTTTTCAAGTGTTACCGTACAGTTCATTGTTGCTTGGTTGTTTTCAAGGATTATGTCATTTTTATCAATCGTAATTTCCTTGATTGTTTCATCTGTGATTTCCCACGTATCTTCGTTAATGTAAATACATTTATCAATTAATGCTTGTTTCGCTAACGAATTGTCAGGTTCTGCTAGGGGAATCGTTTCCCATAAATCTTCATTTTCTGCTTCTATGTCGGAAAGCATCCAGCCTTCATCTTTGGAGTAGAAATAGGAAAGTGTGTAATACCGTAATGAGTAAATCAGATCAGTTTTTCCATCAATTTTTACCTGTACTTTTTCAGTTTTTTCATCTTCATTTGCAATGCGACGAACAATAGTAAAA
>CAYTLG010000091.1:0-7730 GCA_964438725.1 uncultured Ruminococcus sp.
TTTTAAGTCTTAAGATATTAGAAATAGGTATGGTGAAAGGAGCAAATAAATTTGCAAGAATGGTAGGTTACTTTGAATTGGGAATAGCGATTTCTTTGCCGTGGTTGTTAAATCGAATTTTTACAAAAGACTCAAAAAATTTTATATCTATTATAGCTTCTACATTATTCACAATTTATTTCATATATGACTCTTATATGGTTAAGGATTTTAGTCATTATACGTCGATCTCAATCCTTGAAATGATAAATTCCTTATTTATGTGAGGTAAGTAATATGCCAAAAGTTAGTGTGATTATGGGAATATACAATTGCGAAACAACTTTAGATGAGTCAATTTCGTCGGTAATATCTCAAACATATAATGATTGGGAATTGATTATGTGTGATGATGGTTCGCAGGACAATACATATCAGTTGGCAAATCAATATGTAGAAAAGTATCCAAAACAAGTTATTCTTTTAAAAAATGAAACAAATATGGGTTTAAACTATACATTGAATCGTTGTTTGAAAATAGCATCAGGTAAATACATTGCACGTATGGATGCAGATGACCGTTGTTCTCCGGAAAGATTTGCAGTTGAAGTTGGGGTGTTAGAAAGTGAACCCGATATTTCCATAGTCAGTACAGATATGGATTTTTTTGATGAGTCTGGAGTGTGGGGACGCATAAGCCATTCTGAATATCCAACAAAAAAAGATTTTGTATATGGATCCCCATTTTGTCATGCTCCATCTATGGTTCGTAAATCAGCATATGATGCAGTAAATGGTTATACTGAATCAGCTAGATTACTGCGAGTTGAGGATTATCAACTTTGGTATAAAATGTATATCTGAAAGTTGAAAGCGAGTCAGCTGTTCAGTGGAATCAAATGATATTGAAATCCACACCATATCAGAAAAAACGTGATGAGTTTTTTAATAGATATAGATCTGAGGATTTTGCAGAACTTGTAAATGAATTGACTCCAAAAAACGCAACAAGGGATATTGGTATAATAATACGAATATTAAGTAGACTACGTGGTAAAAGCAGACATGATTGAAAAGAAACAATTTGATGCTATAGACTTAACAAAATGGATCAGTTCGCTGTTTGTCATAGTGATACATACAGTACCCTTGACCAATTATGAAATTGCAAATTTCTACATAACAAATGTACTTGCAAGATTGTCAGTTCCACTGTTTTTTGCAATTTCAGGATATCTTTTCTTTAGGAAAATTACTTTTGATAACGGTAGAATTGCAAGGACCAAAGAAAATACCAAACATCTCACTAGTTATGTCAAACGTCTTGTGATAATTTATTTGGGTTCTTCAGGACTGTATTTATTCTATAGGATTCCTTATTGGTATTCTATAAATAGGTGGGGAGTTTCTGCCTTAAAAGATTATCTTGCCAGCTTTTTCTTGTCAGGTTCAGAATATCATTTATGGTATATCTTAGCGTCGATTTATGGCATTATAATTTTGTATGTATTGCTCAGTTTTGTACGTTCTGATATTGTTAAGTATTTATGTATGATAGGATGGATATTTGAATGTTTGATTTACTCATACTCCTGGATTGGAATTGATAAGAATAATATACTCACATGGTTTACGTCTAATTTCTCCGTTTGTTTTGATGCAGTTTTCGTGCAGTGCCGTTGATGTTTGTGGGAGCAGTGGTTAATTTCAGAACATCAAGAAAATTCAATATTAAATCGCTAATCATTACATTAATTGCGTTAATACTTGAAGCCTCGCTGCTGTATTTTGTATCTCCAAATAGTACAAATTATTCATATATTTTGGTGACACTTCCGGTAGCCTATTTATTATTACAGGGTTTGTTATTATTAAATATCAAATTCAAGAATAGAATGCTTGCTAAATGGATGCGTAATACAAGCCTCATTATCTATATCGTAAATCCAATGATAATCTATTTATTGAATATAGCAGGATTGACTCAAGGCATACTTTTGTGGCTGACAGTGACAGTTATATCGGTATTGTTGTCTACTATTGTAATGACATTGTCACTCCACCGTACAAATTTATAATAACAACATCAAAAAAGCATGACATGGCCATTACGGGTTTGCCATGTTTTTTTGATGAAAACCTACCTGCCATGTAGTGCGAATTCGTGCGATATTTCAGTTTACTTTAGCGTAAAAATGTGATATAATGTAGGGTAATGAGAAAAAATAACAACGAGGTTCATATGTACCAGATAACGGAAAAAAAGATACTGAATCCGACAGTAATCAAAATGAATATCAAAGCTCCGCTTGTCGCAAAGAAAGCACAGGCAGGTCAGTTTATTATTCTGCGTGTCGATAGCGAAGGTGAGAGAATACCTCTTACTGTTGCCGACTACGACAGAGAAAACGGAACCGTAACAATCATCTTCCAAAAGGTCGGTGCAACTACGGATAAACTTGCAGAACTCAACGAGGGAGACTATATTGCAGACTTTGCAGGTCCTCTCGGCCGTGCTACTGAAGTTGAGGGACTTAAAAAGGTTGCAGTTGTCGGTGGCGGCGTAGGATGTGCAATAGCATTCCCCGTAGCTAAAAAACTCCACGAAAACGGATGTGAAGTCCATTCCATCGTTGGATTCAGAAGCCGTGACCTTGTTATCCTTGAGGATGACTTCAAAGGCGTTTCAGATAAATTTGTTATGATGACAGATGATGGCTCATATGGAGAAAAAGGTCTTGTCACAAACGCTCTCAAGTCGCTCATAGACTCAGGTGAACAGTATGACGAAGTTATCGCAATAGGTCCCGTTATCATGATGAAGTTCGTTTCCGCTCTTACAAAAGAATATGGAATCAAAACTGTTGTCAGCATGAACCCCATTATGATAGACGGAACCGGAATGTGTGGTGGATGCAGACTCACCGTTGGTGGAAAAATGAAGTTTGCGTGTGTAGATGGTCCGGAGTTTGACGGTCATGAAGTCGATTTTGACGAAGCACTCAAGCGTGGAGCTATGTATAAGGAATTTGAAAAGCACGCAAGAGATGAACATTGCAACCTCTTGAAGCAGGCGAATAACTGAGTAACGGAGATAGAATATGCCAAATATGTCACTTAAAAAGAACGAAATGCCGACACAGGATGCAAATGTCCGTGCCACCAACTATAAAGAGGTAGCCCTCGGTTACAGCGAAAAAGCAGCCCTCGATGAAGCAGCACGCTGTCTTAACTGTAAGAATATGCCCTGCGTTTCAGGATGTCCCGTAAATATCAAAATCCCTCACTTTATCAAAAAGATAACCGAAAACGATTACGAGGGTGCGTATAAGATTATCTCCGAATCAAGCTCACTTGCAGCAGTATGCGGACGAGTATGTCCCCAGGAGTCACAGTGCGAATCAAAATGCGTAAGAGGCATCAAGGGCGAGCCTGTCGGTATAGGCCGTCTTGAAAGATTTGTCGCAGACTACCATAACGAACATTGCACAACTCCTGCTGAAATGCCCGAAAAAAACGGTCATAAGGTTGCAGTTATCGGTTCAGGTCCCTCAGGTCTCACTTGTGCAGGCGACCTTGCTAAACTCGGCTATGACGTAACCGTGTTTGAAGCTCTCCATACCGCAGGCGGAGTTCTTGTTTACGGTATCCCCGAATTCAGACTTCCCAAAACAATAGTTGCCAAAGAAATTGAAAACCTCAAGAGCCTTGGCGTGAAAATTGAAACCAATGTAATAATCGGCAAAACTATCTCTGTTGATGAACTTCTCGAAGATGGCTTTGAATCCGTATATATAGGTACTGGTGCCGGTCTCCCCAACTTCATGAATATTCCGGGTGAAACCCTTTCCGGTGTTTATTCTGCAAACGAGTTTCTCACCAGAATCAACCTCATGAAAGCCTATAAGGATGACTCCGCTACACCAGTTATGCACGCAAAAAATGTTGCAGTTGTCGGCGGCGGTAATGTAGCTATGGATGCCGCAAGATGTGCAAAGCGTCTCGGTGCAGAGAATGTCTACATTGTATATCGCAGAAGTGAAAGCGAGCTTCCCGCAAGAGCAGAAGAAGTTGAACACGCAAAGGAAGAGGGCATAATCTTCAAGCTCCTCTCAAATCCCGTGAAAATTGAGCCTGATGAAAATGGATATGCCGCACACCTTGTATGTCAGACCATGGAGCTTGGCGAACCCGATGCAAGTGGCAGAAGAAGACCTGTTGCCGTCGAAGGAGCAGACTTCACACTTGATGCAGACTGTGTTATCATGGCGATAGGAACAAGTCCGAACCCTCTTATAAAATCCACAACAGAGGGTCTTGAAGTTTCAAAGCGTGGCGGTATTGTTACCGATGATGACGGGCTTACTTCAAGAGAGGGTGTGTATGCAGGTGGAGATGCCGTAACAGGCTCAGCTACCGTTATCCTTGCTATGGGTGCAGGTAAAAAAGCAGCAGCCGCAATTGATAAATACATAAGCTCAAAATAAAATATAAATATACGGAAACGCACGGAACTTTTTCATAAATATTCCAGTCTATAACATATAAATATGTTGATTGAGAGGGAATAATGAAAATAGTTAAACGTGCGTTTTCTGCTTTAATCATATCTTGCATGACACTTGCAATTGCAGTAATTCTTGCATTTTATGTTCTTATAGTAGCAGGAGCAAGCCCAAGACTTCAAACTATATGGATATGCTCAGCAATGAGAACTATGTCACACAAATACCTTGCGACTATGTTTTTTACGGATGATTACATAGATTCAATAATGAAAGCGAACGAAATAGATGACAGCGGATATGACTCCGAAATATTGTCTTTCGGTAATAAAGAAACCGAGATTGAGACTGAAATAGAGAAAGAAACCGAAACTGAATCAGAGATTGAAACCGAAACGGAATCAGAAACAGAAACTGAGACTGAAACAGAATCCGAGTCGGAGTCAGAAACTGAGACCGAAAAACTGGCATACAGCGTAGAAGATGACCCGATACCGGAGCTTGAAAACGGAAACAGTGACTATATTTCCGAGGGATACGAAAAACTTGACGACGGACTATATCTCAAGGAAGTTTCAGGCTCAACTTGGAGAGGCTATGTTATGCTCGTTGAAGATCCACTCAGAGTTAAACTCGTTGATACATCACAGCAGTATACCTGTGGAGAAAACGTAATGACTATGGTTGCAAATTCCGGAGCTATTGCGGGAATAAACGGCGGTGGATTCCAGGATGGAGCAAATTACGACTCAAACGGAGGAATGCCTGCCGGTCTGCTTATCGAAAACAGTGAGATAGTATATCCCTATGTTATCGACAATACCGTTTATAATATGATAGGCATTAACGATGAGGGGGCACTTGTACTGAGACACTGTACCGCTGAATGGGCGTTGCAGAATAATATAGTAAGTGCCGTATCATTTTCACCTTTCCTTGTGGTAAACGGAGAGGGTCTTATCAAAAACGGAACCGGTGGATGGGGTATTGCACCCAGAACCGCAATCGGTCAGCGAAAAACGGGAGAATTTCTTTTCCTTGTTATTGACGGCAGACAAGCGGATTGGAGTATAGGCTGCGACCTTGACGTTTTGCAGAATGTTATGCTTGAAGAGAAAGCATATAACGCAGCAATGCTTGATGGCGGAAGCTCAACGGCAATGGTGTATAACAGCGAATACATAAACCGTCCCAGCCTTGGTCATGAGCGATGGATAAACAACTGCTTTGCCGTGATGCCGAAACAGTGACATAAATTGATGTTGACGAACAGCGGATTGTGTGATATACTACAAAAAAGAATGTTGCTTATGACAATTTTAAGGAGGACATTATGTATCCGAAATTTGAATATGATAAACTGCTTGTGAAAACTCATCCAACACCACGTCAGCTTGCGGCGGAAGAGATGGAGTTTTACGCATTCGCACATTTTACGGTGAATACGTTTACAGACCGTGAATGGGGAGACGGAACTGAGTCTGAATCAATATTCAACCCAAGTGAGCTTGACGCAGAACAGTGGGTGGATGCACTCAAGTCGGCAGGAATAAAAGGACTTCTCCTCACCTGTAAACACCATGACGGATTTTGTCTCTGGCCGTCCGCATATACAGAGCATTCAGTTAAAAACAGCCCATTCAGAGGCGGTAAAGGTGACGTAGTTCGTGAGGTTGCTGAGGCTTGTCGTAAAGGTGGAATAAAGTTCGGGGTATATCTTTCTCCGTGGGATAGAAATTCGCAGCTCTACGGTCAGGGAAAGCCTTATGATGACTATTTCTGCAATCAGCTGACCGAGCTTTGCACTAACTATGGTGAGCTTTTCTCCGTATGGTTCGATGGAGCGTGCGGAGAGGGTCCTAACGGCAAAAAACAGGTATATGACTGGGAAAGATACTACGCACTTATAAGACAGCTCCAGCCCAACGCAGCGATTGCCATAAGCGGACCCGATATCCGTTGGTGCGGAAATGAAGCAGGCGATACACGAGAGAGTGAATGGTCAGTCCTTCCTACCGGATTCTTGTCACCTGAAGAAGTGGCAGCAAAGAGCCAGACCAGTGATACTACTGCGTTTCGTGAAAAGAAAATCGGCGATATGGAACGTGACCTCGGAAGCCGTGAGTTCCTTGATGGTGCAAAGGGTTATAAGTGGAGTCCTGCTGAAACAGATACTTCTATCAGACCGGGGTGGTTCTACCACGAAACCGAAAACGACCATGTACGTTCAACGGAAACATTGATTGATATATGGTATCGTACAGTTGGCGGAAACTCAACACTCCTTCTCAACATTCCTCCGGATAGACGTGGACTTTTTCATGAAAACGATGTTCAGAGACTCCGTGAGCTTGGTGAGTACATACGTAAGACATTTGCGACTAACCTTGCTGACAATGCAGCAGTTACAGCGAACTCAGATAACGGCTATGATTTGCCGGAAAACGTAAAGACAGACAGCTATGATACATATTATAAGCCTTTCGATGGAGAAAACGCAGTACAGCTCAATATAAAACTCGATGGAGAATATGATGTAACTCACGTTGTAATAAAGGAAAACATAAAATTCAGCCAGCGTATCGAAAAATACGTTATAGAAGCTAAAACAGCCGATGGATGGACTGAACTGAACAGAGGAACTACCGTGGGTTACAAAAAGATAGCACGCTTTGATGCCGTTAAGACAGACGAAATACGCATAAGAATACTTGATTCCAGAGTTTGCCCGATTATCTCATTTGTTGGAGTGTATTGAGCTATGTCAGAAGACGTTGATATCAGTTACGCTCAGGAAAACAAAATGGTTGCAGCCTTCATGAAATACAAGTATGACGAAAATGATTTTTTCAGAAGTTGTATGATTAACAAGAATTGCCCTGAGGAATAATTCAGCAAAAATAAAAAATGCAGTAACTCAAAATAGAGTTGCTGCATTTTTCTTTATTCAATTAGCCATTGAGTTCATTTTTAAGATCTTCAAAGGCATCAACCATCTTGGTTATCAGTTTGTTGATAACCTTTTCACGGGTAGCATATGCAGAAGAAATGTCTTTGTTTCCACTGTCAGCCATGGGAAGAAGGAAGTCGCTGAATCCGAATCCACCGAGGTAACCTATATCATATCTTACAGAACCGATAATGATTTCGAGAGATTCCTGAGATTCTTCGTCTCTGGATACCTTACCCTTGAGAGTGGTTTCAAAATATGCAGGTGTGAGTTCGTTCTTGGAAGCTGCACCGAGA
>CAYTLG010000092.1:0-7700 GCA_964438725.1 uncultured Ruminococcus sp.
AACTTGCACCTTATCTCAAAAAGATGAACTACACACATATAGAACTTCTTCCGGTAATGGAGCATCCGTTTGACGGATCGTGGGGATATCAGGTCTGTGGATATTATGCACCGACCTCACGCTATGGAACACCAGATGATTTCCGATATTTCGTTGAAAAAATGCACGAAAACGATATAGGAGTTATACTCGATTGGGTTCCCGCACATTTCCCGAAGGATGCACACGGACTTTATGAGTTCGACGGCCAGCCTCTTTATGAGTATCAGGGCAAGGACAGACAGGAAAACAGAGGCTGGGGAACACGTTGCTTTGACGTAGGACGACCTGAGGTTCAGTCATTCCTTATTTCAAACGCACTTTATTGGATGCGTGAGTTCCATGCAGACGGACTTCGTGTAGATGCGGTAGCGTCAATGCTGTATCTTGATTACGACAGAGAGCCTGGTGAATGGATACCGAATCGTGATGGTGGTAACCACAACCTTGAAGCGATTGCATTCTTCAAAAAGCTGAATTCTGCTATTTTTTCGGAATTTCCCGATATGCTGATGATAGCTGAAGAATCAACATCATGGCCTATGATAACAAAGCCTGTGGAAAAAGGTGGACTCGGATTCAACTTCAAGTGGAACATGGGTTGGGCTAACGATATGTACGATTATATCGAAACAGACCCTATTGCACGAAAGTATAAGCATAATAAGCTGACATTCCCACTTATGTATGCGTTCAGTGAGAATTATATTCTTCCTGTTTCTCATGATGAAGTGGTTCACGGAAAGAAGTCACTTGTTGATAAATGCTTCGGAAACTACGATGAGAAATTTGCGTGTATGCGTACATTTATCATGTATATGATGACACTTCCAGGTAAGAAGCTCATGTTCATGGGTACGGAATACGCACAGTTCAGAGAATGGGACTACGAAAATCAGCTTGAATGGTTCATGACGGACTATCCGAGACATATTGAAATGCAGCGTTATGTAGCGGCAATAAATAAGTTCTATCTCGAAAACAGTGAGCTTTGGGAAATTGATGACACATGGGATGGCTTTGAGTGGATTGAAGCTGACCTTGCCGACCTGAACATCATTGCATACAGAAGAAAGAATAAAAAAGGACATGAGCTTATCACAGTTCTGAACTTCGCACCTGTTGAGAGAGAGCATTTCTACCTTACAGTGCCTAAACTCGGAAGATATGAAGAAGTTTTCACGACCGATATATATGAGTTCGGCGGTAAGAATGTACAGAATACAGACGGAATGCGTTCACGCTACATAATCAACGACGACGGAACAAAAAAGACTGTTATAGACATACATCTTCCTGCTCTGGGCGGTGTAATCCTGCGTAAGCAGAGCAGTAAAGATGAAAAGAGCGATAAATTAAGATAAATAAACTGATATTTTTCGGAGGAAGATATGTATAAAAAACAGGAATGCGTAGCAATGCTTCTTGCAGGCGGACAGGGAAGCAGATTATATACACTCACTGAAAAAACAGCTAAACCCGCAGTACCGTTCGGAGGAAAATACAGAATCATTGACTTTCCTCTTTCAAACTGTGTAAATTCCGGTATATATACCGTTGGTGTACTTACACAGTATCAGCCGCTCGTACTTAATGAATACATAGGAAGCGGTGAGCCGTGGGACCTTGACCGTGTGCAGGGCGGAGTTACAGTTCTCCCGCCATATCAGGCTAAAAACGGTGCTGACTGGTATAAGGGTACTGCAAATGCAATATACCAGAACATCGACTTTATAAATCGTTATAATTCAGATTATGTTCTCATTCTTTCGGGTGACCATATTTATAAAATGGACTACGCAAAAATGCTTGAAGCACATAAGGCTAAGGGAACTGATTGTACTATCGCAGTCCTTGAGGTAAGCCTTGAAGAAGCAAGCCGTTTCGGTATTATGAATACTGACGATGAGCTTAAAATACTTGAGTTTGAAGAAAAACCTAAGCATCCAAAAAGCACAAAGGCTTCTATGGGTATATACATCTTCAGTCGTGAGGTTCTTCTCAAGTATCTCATTGCGGATGAAGCAGACCCAACCTCCTCAAAGGACTTCGGTAAGAATATTATTCCGAAAATGCTCGCTGATGGCTGCAAAATGTATGCATACCCATTCAGTGGATATTGGAAGGATGTCGGAACTATTCAGTCTCTTTGGGAAGCAAATATGGATCTCGTTGGTGAATCACCGAAATTCAATCTTCGTGACCGTTCATGGAGAATATTCTCAAGAAACTATTCAGACCCGCCGCATTTCATCGGTGACTACGCAAAAATATCAAACTCCCTTATTACCGAGGGCTGCCACATCGAGGGTATAGTTGAAAATTCCGTTCTTTCAAGCGGTGTTAAGGTATCACGTGGTGCGTATATCAAGGATTCCATCATTATGAAAAATGTAACTATTGCTGAGGGAACAACTATTAACTACTCGATAATTGATAGCGATACGGAAATCGGAGCAGGTTCAGTTATAGGAAGAACCAAGAGCCCCAACGAAAACATAACAGTTGTAGGCTCCGGCCTCAAGCTCTCACCCGGTACTGATGTTCCCGGCGGTGATATGGTAAACGAAGAGTGGCTCAAGAAAAATAAAGAAGCGTAAATACGGATAGAGAAAGGAATAACAATAATGTCAACAACCGGAATTATTTTTTCAAATATTCACGATAATAATATCCCTGAGTTAACGATGCGTCGTACAGTAGCATCCATCCCTTTTGCCTGCCGTTATCGCTTCATCGACTTCACACTTTCTAATATGGTAAACTCCGATATTTATAATATCAGCGTTATCACACACTATAACTATCAGTCACTCATGGATCACATTGGATCAGGTAAGGACTGGGATTTGGCAAGACGCTCCGGAGGTATAAAGATTCTTCCTCCGTATATCACAGCTTACGCAAACAATGTAAACTCACTTTATACCACACGTCTTGAAGCTCTTAAAAGCGTAAACTACTATATCAGCAGAATTACAGATGAATACGTCGTTCTTTCCGACTGTGATGTAATATGCAACGTGGATTTCAATGATATGATAGAATATCATAAAAAGAGCGGTGCGGATATGACATTTGCCGTAAAGAATTTTGACCTCACACGTGAAAAAGCTAAGGCTAATACAATATTTACATCTGATGAAAGCGGAAGAATTACAGATGTTCTTGTATATCCGACAGATTTCGAGGGAAAAGCAGACATTTCGCTCAACATGGTTGTAGTAAATACCTCATATCTCAGACAGCTTGTGACCGATGCAATTGCTCATGACTACAAGAGCCTTTCAAGAGACATCATCGCAAGAAACTATAAGAACATGAACTTCCGTGTATACAGATATGACGGATATTTTGCCTGCATATCTTCCTTCCTTGATTATTATCAGAACAGCATGGAGCTTATTTCAAATCCGTCTGCTCGTGATATGCTTTTCAATGTGGAAAACAGACCTGTATATACTAAGGTAAGAAACTCTACACCTACATATTACAGTGAAAAGTCAAGTATTAAAAATTCAATGGTAGCCGATGGTTCATATATCGAGGGTACTGTTGAAAACTCTATCATTTTCCGTGGAGTTAAGGTAGGAAAGAACGCCACCGTAAAGAACAGTATTCTCATGCAGGATACAATAGTAGGTGACGGTGCATTCCTCAATTATGTTATCACCGATAAAAACGTAGTGCTTCGTGACGGTCTTATGCTCTGTGGAGCCGATGTTCAACCGTTCTACGTAGCAAAGGGAAAAATGCTTTAATAAGAGGTGGAATTTATGAAGATACTTTATGTTGCATCTGAGGCACTTCCTTTCATATCGACAGGAGGTCTTGCAGACGTAGTAGGAGCACTTCCGAAAGCAGTAAAGAACGCACTTGATGATGGTTCTGATGTAAGAGTGGTTATTCCGCTCTATCCCTCCATTCGTGAAAAATTTTCCGATGAGCTTGAACTCGTATGCGAGATGAACGTAAAGCTCTCGTGGAGAAATCAGTATTGCGGTATCTGGCAGACCGAAAGAGATGGAATCACTTTCTATTTCATTGACAACCTTTACTATTTCGATAGAAAAATGCCGTATGGCAGCTACGATGACGGAGAAAGATTTGCATTCTTCTCAAAGTGTGTGCTTGAGCTTATGGCAGCTATGAATTTCTATCCGGATATCATGCACGCAAACGACTGGCAGACTGCACTTTCCGTAATTTATCTCAAGAGAAAGTATTCTCACCTTGATGAATACAGAGACATCCGTGCGTTGTTCACCATACATAACATAGATTACCAGGGAATTTTCGATTTCAATATCCTTGCAGATGTGTTTGAGCTTGCCGCATGGGATAGAGGTATAGTTGAATATAACGGAAACATCAACCTTTTAAAGGGTGCGATAGTTTGTGCGGATAAAGTCAATACTGTAAGCATGACATACTCACGTGAGATTCTGACGGAATACTTCGCAAGCGGACTGCATTATATTTTAAGACAGACTGAGACTGAGGGCAAGCTCACCGGTATCGTAAATGGTATCGATGTTGACTACTATGACCCTTCCACAGACCCGGATATTGATGCAAATTATTCCGTTGACGATATGAGCGGTAAAGCTGTTGATAAAGCTGAACTTCAGAAGCTCGCAGGATTTGAAGAGAAACCCGATACTCCCATTATTGCTATGGTATCCAGACTCGCTTCACATAAAGGCTTTGACCTTGTAAAATGCGTGCTTGAAGAAATAATCGCAAAGAATGATGTTCAGTTTGTACTTCTCGGTACAGGTGAGACTGAGCTTGAAGAGTATTTCAGATACCTTGCAGAGAAATATCCTTCTCAGGTTTGCGTAAGATTTGAATTTAACAAGGCTCTCTCAAAGAAATTCTATGCGGGGGCCGACCTCTTCCTCATGCCGTCAAAGAGCGAACCTTGTGGACTTTCTCAGATGATTGCCTCAAGATACGGTACAGTTCCGATAGTAAGAGCCTGCGGAGGTCTTGCGGACACTATCGAGCCTTATAACGAGTACGATGGCAGCGGTAATGGCTTCAGATTCGATAACTACAATGCACACGACATGATGCACGTTATTGATTATGCACTTAGTCTGTATCGCGAACATTCAAAATGGTCTGATTTAGTGAAAAACGTCATGAATGTTGATTTTTCATGGAATGTTTCGGCTAAAAAATACATTGATATTTATAAGAATATGCTGTAAAATATAGTTGTACAAAATTAGCATGGTTTGGTATCATATAAGATTCAAACCGTGCTGATTTTTTCAGACAACTGATTCAATTTTTTCATTTGGAGAAAAATTATGGATAATAATATGGACAGCAAGCTCGTTTCATGTGAGGATGTTTCAAAGGTTCTCACAACTTCCGATGTTAAGGAAAGCATTGAAATGAAGCTTGTAAGATATTTCGGCGTGAAACCCGAAGAAGCAAGCGAAAAACAGATACTTGAAGCTGTTATCAGATCGGTAAGAGACGTTCTTACCACAAAACGCTCATATTTCCACGATGAGATAAAGAAAACTCATCCGAAAAGAGTGTACTATATGTGCATGGAGTTCCTTGTAGGCTGTCAGCTCAAGAACAACATTATGAACCTCGGTCTCGGTCAGCAGTACAGAGAAGCACTTGCTGAAATGGGATGTGACCTCGATAAGCTGTACGAACTTGAACCCGATCCGGGTCTTGGTAATGGAGGTCTCGGCAGACTTGCAGCTTGCTTCATGGATTCACTTACCTCTCTTGACTATGCGGCGACAGGATTCTCTATCTGCTACGAATACGGATTCTTTAAGCAGAGAATTATTGACGGAAACCAGGTAGAACTTCCCGATGCATGGATGGATGTAGGCGAAACATGGCTCGTTCCCCGTACAGATAAGGCATTTGACATCAAACTCGGCGGAGTTGTTCACGAAAACTGGGAAAATGGCAAATGCTCAATTACCTATGATAACTATGAAACTGTACGTGCCGTTCCGTATGACATGATGATAACAGGTGCGGACTCCAAGGCAGTAAGCGTTCTCAGACTCTGGAAGGCTGTTGACACAAAGAGCTTTAACATGAATCTGTTCTCTCAGGGACAGTACGTAAAGGCTATTCAGGAAACCTCTAATGCAGAAGTTATTTCAAAGGTGCTTTATCCTTCTGACGACCATGATGAAGGTAAGCTCCTCAGACTTACTCAGCAGTATTTCCTTGTTTCCGCATCACTTCAGAGCATTATCGCAGACCACCTTGCAGCATATGGTTCTCTCGGTAATTTCGCTGAAAAGGTTGCTATACACATTAATGATACTCATCCCGCACTTTGCGTACCGGAGCTTATGAGAATCCTTATGGATGTTTACAACTATTCATGGGATGCAGCGTGGTCTGTCGTTACAAGAGTAGTTTCATACACTAACCATACCGTTCTTCCCGAAGCTCTCGAAACATGGAATGTTTACCTCTTCAAGCTCAGACTTCCGAGACTTTATATGATTATCGAAGAGATAAACCGCAGACTTTGTGCTGACCTTTGGACAATGTACCCCGGAGACTGGGATAGAATTTCCCGTATGGCTGTAATAGGTTATTCTCAGGTAAGAATGGCAAACCTCAGCGTTGCGGCATCACATACAGTAAACGGTGTATCCGCACTTCACTCCGAGATTCTCAAAAAGACTGTATTCCACGACTACTATAAAGCAATGCCGTATAAATTTACAAATGTAACAAATGGTATTGCTATGAGAAGATGGCTTTGCAACTCCAATAAGGGACTGACCGCACTTCTCGATGAGACTATCGGTACAGATTACAGACATGATTTTGAAAAGCTCAGCGGACTCAAGCAGTATGCAGATGACAAATCAATGCTTGACAGACTTGCAGAAATAAAGGCCGCAAACAAGCTCGAATTTGCAAAGTATTACTTCAATAAGACAGGCGTGAAGCTCGATGTAAACTCTGTATTTGACGTTCAGGTAAAGAGAATGCACGAATACAAGAGACAGCTTCTCAATGTACTCAAGATAGTTACATTTTACAACGAAATTAAAGCAAATCCGAATGGTGACTATACTCCTACTACATTTATCTTCGGAGGAAAAGCTGCTCCCGGATATTACATGGCTAAGGATATAATCAAGCTCATTTGGTCTATCGGCAAGGAAATTGACAGTGATCCCCAGGTTCGTGACATAATCCGTGTTGTATACGCAGAGGACTACAACGTATCTATGGCGGAAGTTCTCATGCCTGCCAGTGATATCAGCGAACAGATTTCACTCGCAGGTAAAGAAGCAAGTGGTACCGGATGTATGAAGTTCATGGTAAACGGTGCTTTAACAATCGGTACTATGGACGGTGCTAATATTGAAATCCGTGATGCTGTCGGTGGAGATGACAATATCTTCATCTTCGGTCTTAAATCCGATGATGTTGATGACCTCTGGAGACGTGGATATTCTTCACTCAGCTACTACAACGCAAGTGACAGACTTAAAGGAGCTGTTGACAGACTCGGCGGTGACTTCGCAGGTAACGGCTTTGGTTCCATGGTGAACTATTTCCTTTACAGCCACGGAGTTGCAGACCCGTATATGTGCTAATATTGAAATCCGTGATGCTGTCGGTGGAGATGACAATATCTTCATCTT
>CAYTLG010000093.1:0-7665 GCA_964438725.1 uncultured Ruminococcus sp.
CGTACGGTGTGAACCACACGCCCCTCAAACGTGCGCGTCTGCCAGTTCCGCCACTTCCGCATTCATCGAAGGTGTTCCCTCGCTGACGTATGATATTATATCACATTGCGGCGGAATTGTCAAGGGGTAAGTTCAATTTTTTTAGAAAAAGTTTAGATAGCTCTATTGTATGACCACACGTTGCCTTTTGTAAGTATGCAAACGATATCTATCACACACATGAACGGGATGAACAGAAGTACGATTGCTACTATAAGAGCGGTAATATCGTTGCGGTCGAGTGCGGATACGATACGGTAGATACCCCAGATATATCAAGTGCGGGGATAGCAAGTATCACCTTGATAAGTATAGGAAGTGCATCCACGGAATCAATAAAAGCTTTCATGTTTGTCAGACTCCTTTACTTTGATAATGTCATTATATCATTTAGGTCGTGGAAAAACAACAATATTTTCAAACTTTAAACCCGATTTAATCCGTGTTTAATCTTTTCAGTCAAGAGACTGAGGTGAGAGTGCCTCTTCCATCTTGCCGAGGAGCTTCTTGATTACCTTTTCGTGTGTCTTCATAGAGGACATATATGTGTCATTGCCATTGATGACAGTATTAAAGGGAGTATCGGCAACACCGCTGAGGTTTGAGCCATATACGAAGAATGTATCAACATAGCAGGTGTTGAGTACGAGGTCGAACATTTCTCTTGTTTCCTCGTCACGAGATACCTTACCCTTGAGGATAGTGTCGTAATATGTAGGACGAACGTCGCGGTAGCTATAGAAGTTCTGAGCTTCAAGAACTGTTGCGGACATTTCAGCATCGTTTGCGGTTATCGGAATTGCGAAGTAGGATGTACCGTAGTTACGGTTGCGATAGCTTTCGTCGGATTCGTGATATTTAGGATAAGGTAAAGCACCGAAGTCACTTTCCATATCACGGAGATATACACCTGCGTTAATGGAGTCCATGTAGAAGAGAACACGGCCTTCCTGGAACATAGTGCTGCCGCCACTTGTAGTGTAAAAGTTGGACTTGTCCTCATAGAAGGTGAGAGCGGACTTGAATATGTCATAGTTTTCTTCTGTTGTCAGAGTTGGAGTAATGTTACCCTTCTCGTCTCTTGCACAGAGTTCAAGACCGTTTGACCAAAGGATAGCACGTCCCGACTGGAGGTCTGATACGGAGCCGAACCTATCGTTTGTCGATGAGATTTTGCCGTCACCGTCAAGATCCTGTGCGGCTGCTGAGGACATCTGGCAGAAGAGATCCCATGTCCATTTGCCGTCACGTACTGTGTTGTAGATACCGTCGAGGTTGTATGTACTGTCGTAGTTCATCTCGGAGTAGATATCCTTGTTGAAGTATATCATGTTCATGTTCTGAATCATGTCGAGTGTATAGTAGCCGACAGCACCGGGAAGTATTCCGTTGAATGTAGCGGCATCATTCCAACCATGACACCACCAAGGCTGAGTGAGGTCGATTCTTTCAACTTCCTTGAGGTTGAGGAACCAACCGTTGATTTCTGTTTTCCACCAGTAGTCGGGGGCAACGATGTCATATGCACCGTCACGTGCGAGTACGCTGTTGCTGATAGCATTGTTGAATGTAGCACCGCCGTTATCATCGGGGAGGTCTACATAGTCAAGTGTAACACCAAGAAGCTCTGAAACAATGTCGTTACGCTCATAAACTGCGTCGTTAAGTGCTTCTCCTGTGAAATCCTCTGCATAGAAGTGAGGAATTTTGTTTGTTCTGATAAGCATTGTGCATGACTTTGAGTCATAATTGCACTCCGGGAGATTAAGGGTAAGTTCGGGTTCTGTTTCAGCCTCGGATTCAGATTCGGCATCGGTGCCCGTTGTTTCTGTACCCGACTGAGCTATTGTTTCTGTCCCTTTTGTCTCATCGGTGTTGTTGTCTGAACATGAAACAAGAACGGATGTCATGAGGCAGGCAAGCACGAGGATAAATGAAAGACTTTTTTTCATTTTTGGGTAGTTTGTCCTTTCAAAAGTAATACTGTTGGAATCAGTATAGCACAACTGACACAAAAAATCAACAACTATTTTTGGCATTTTTACCTTCTCAAAAGCTATTTTTGAACGGAAAATCACAAATATATCATAAATGATACAAAAAGACAGCCGCTCATTATGAAACGACTGTCTTAGAGAAAATTACTTTAATGTGAGAATGGGTTCGCTTGTTTTGTTTATGCAATCCTCTGTGATAGTTACCTTTGCAACGTCATCACGTGAGGGAAGTGTAAACATGAGGTCTGTCATTGTCTCTTCGAGTATGGAACGGAGACCTCTTGCACCTGTGTTTCTTTCGATTGCGTGAGCTGCAACTGCTCTGAGTGCTTCAGGAGTGAATTCAAGCTCTACGTTATCCATATCAAAGAGCTTCTTATACTGCTTTACAAGGCAGTTCTTAGGCTCTGAGAGGATACGCACGAGTGCATCTGTATCGAGGTTTTCAAGTCCTACGATAACGGGGAGACGACCTACAAGCTCGGGAATGATACCGAACTTAACGATGTCGTGTGCGGAGACTTCCTTATAGATATTCTCACGCATTTTTTCTTCTTTTTTCTTTATCTCACCGCCGAAACCGAGTACGGACTTACCCTTACGCTGTTCGATGAGCTGGTCGAGGGTATCGAACGCACCACCGCAGATGAAAAGGATATTTTCGGTATTGATGTGGATGAATTCCTGGTTCGGGTGCTTTCTTCCGCCCTGAGGAGGAACGTCTGCAACTGTACCTTCGAGAATCTTGAGGAGAGCCTGCTGAACGCCTTCGCCGGAAACGTCTCTTGTGATGGAACGGTTTTCGCTGCGTCTTGCAATCTTGTCGATTTCGTCGATATAGATGATACCTCTTTCGGCACGTTCAATATCAAAATCAGCTGCCTGAATAAGTCTGAGGAGGATATTTTCAACGTCCTCACCGACATATCCTGCTTCTGTAAGTGTGGTTGCATCGGCGATTGCGAAAGGTACCTTGAGTGTCTTTGCGAGTGTCTGAGCAAGGAAGGTTTTACCTACGCCTGTCGGACCTATGAGAAGTACGTTGCTCTTCTGAAGTTCAACACCGTCATCGAGTGTATCTGCGTCCTTTTTGTTTTTGGTAGCATTTTCGAGCTTCAGCTTTGCATCCTTCTGGATAAGTCTTTTATAGTGATTGTAAACTGCGACGGAGAGAGCTATTTTTGCGTTGTCCTGACCGATGATGTACTCGTCGAGGGTAGCCTTTATCTCCATAGGCTTCGGGAGAGACTGTTCCTCAAGAGGTGCGTACTGACCGTCCTCAGTGTCAGCGGAGAAGTGGTCGAAAATTATATCATTACAGGCATCAACGCACTTGTCGCAGATATAAAGACCTGTGGGAGAGGGAATGAGAAATTCTACCTGATCCTCGGTTCTTCCGCAGAATGAGCAGCCACGTTTAACTCTCATGCGTCCGTTGTTGTTAGTTGTCTGAGCCATTTGGGGAGTCCCTTTCAGTTAAGTGTATTCAGGGTCTTTTGTCGATAACCTTGTCGATAAGACCGTATTCGAGAGCTTCCGCAGCGGACATGAAGTTGTCACGTTCGGTATCTCTTGCGATTACATCAATGGGCTTACCTGTGTTAGCGGCAAGGATGGAGTTAAGTGTATCTCTTGTGCGGAGAATGCGGTCTGCGTGGATTTTGATATCGGTAGCCTGACCCTGCATACCTCCGAGAGGCTGGTGAATCATTATTTCGCTGTTGGGAAGTGCGAGTCTCTTACCCTTTGCACCTGCGGAAAGAAGAAACGCACCCATGGATGCTGCCATACCGATACAGATAGTGGAAACGTCGCATTTTATATAATTCATTGTGTCGTAGATAGCCATACCTGCTGTGATAGAGCCACCGGGAGAATTGATGTAGAGAGAAATATCCTTGTCGGGATCCTCAACCTCAAGATAGAGAAGCTGTGCCACTACGAGGGAAGCGGTGGTATCGTTTACTTCATCAGCGAGGAAAATGATTCTGTCGTTGAGAAGTCTTGAGTATATGTCATAGGAACGCTCACCACGGCTTGTCTGTTCTACAACCATAGGTACAAGTGCCATTTTATTACCTCCTGTTATCATATAGGTGAAATTCGTTTATATATTATATTTCAGGAAAGTCCCTGAGTATGCGGAAATAGTCAAAACCGCCACCTGAGTATCGTTCTCGGCAGCGGCTTGATTAGTCAAAAATAATTATTCAGCGTCGTGTGTGTGTTCGTCGTGTTCAACTTCTGTGATAACAGCCTTTTCACGAACGAGTTCGATAGCCTTCTTAACCTTGAGGTCTTCTGCTACTGCTTCGGAATCAACAACGCCCTTAACCTTTTTTTCTTCCATACCGTAGAGTTCAGCAAGACGCTTGTATTCTTCTGCGATTTCTTCTTCGGAAGCTACGAGGTTTTCGAGAGCTGCAATCTTTTCGAGTGCAAGACGCATCTTTACCTGACGTTCAGCATCGGGTCTCATCTGGCTTCTGAGTTTGTCGAGATCCATGCCTGTGTACTGGAAGTATGTCTTGAGGTCGAGACCGTTCATTCTGAGTCTGTTGTCGTAGTCACGAACGAGGTTTTCGGTTTCGTTGTCGATCATGCAAGAGGGAATATCGCCCTGGAGCTTTTCGATAAGAGCCTTGATGATACCTTCGTCAACGTGGTTGTCAGCGTGCTTTTCGTGAGCAGCTTCAGCCTTAGCCTTGATGTCAGCCTTGTATTCGTCGAGTGTGTCGAATTCGGAAACATCCTTAGCGAAGTCATCGTCAAGTGTGGGAAGCTCGGTGTACTTGATGTTGTGGAGAGTGCACTTGAATACAGCTTCCTTGCCTGCAAGTTCCTTAGCGTGATAATCTTCGGGGAATGTAACAGTTACGTCGAAGCTTTCGCCTACGTTGTGACCTGCTACCTGGTCTTCAAAGCCGGGGATGAACTGACCGGAACCGAGCTTGAGCTGGTGACCTTCAGCCTTGCCGCCTTCAAATGCAACACCGTCAACAAAACCTTCAAAGTCGATTGTAACGAGGTCGTCGTTCTGAGCAGCACGGTCTGTTACTTCGATCATACGGGAGTTTCTTGTTTGAACTCTCTTGAGTTCTTCTTCAACTTCTTCTTCTGTTGCGTGAGAAACGGGACGTTCAACGGGGATTCCGAGGTAGTCAGCGATTTCAACTTCAGGCTTTGTGAAGTAAGTAGCGGTAAGAACAACACCGTTTTCGTCGATGGAAACAACGTCGAATTCGGGACGGCTTACAACAACTCTCTTTTCATCAGCCATAGCTTCGGTATAAGCATCGGGAATGATTTCGTTGATAGCATCTTCGTAGAATACTTCCTTACCATACATCTTTTCGATGATAGCACGGGGAGCTTTACCCTTACGGAAGCCGGGGATTGTGATGTTCTTTGCGGATTTCTTGTAAACCTTGTTTATCGCATTTTCAAATGTTGCGTGATCAACGTCGAACGTGATCTTCTGCTGGTTCGGAGCGATAGTTTCCTGTGATTTCAGGCTCATTTTTCAGTATCTCCTTAAATTTATGTAACTTATGTATTTTAAGCGGGTCAATACACTGTGCGGTAAAGCATAAGTCTAGCGTTATACCGCATAGCTTTCTATATTTTACAATTATTTAGTTTGAATGTCAATAAGAATTATGGGGAAAGAATTTGAATTTTCTGTGAATTAGGGCTTATATTATCTTTTTTGGGTAAAAATCGAGGTAGTCTGAGGATATTATTTCCATTTTTATGCCCTCATATTCAAAAGATGACGGAGCGACATAGTTTCCGTGTATGTGTCCGAAGAACAACCGTCCGACTCCGTACTCGTGAAGAACATCAATTATCGGTCGGCAAACGAAGTCACCGAACACGGGAGGAAAGTGCAGAAACACATATATCGGGAGCTTTCTGTCGGGGTCAAGACGCAGTCCGCAGTCGAGAGAAAGCTTCAGCCGTCCGCATTCCCTTGAGACTATTTTTTCATAATCCGTGTCGAATATTTTTCCCTGTAATTTCGGTTCGACATACCATCCACGGGACGCACAAAGCACGCTGTCCTCAAGCAGGTATGCGTTGTTGTGTAGGATAGATATCGTATTTGTATCCCAGAGAGAGAAGGCATCGGTCATTTTCTTTTCGCTTGCCCACCAGAAATCATGGTTTCCCTTGCTGATGAGCTTTTTTCCGTTAAGTCGGTCGAGAAAGCGTATGTCCTCTTCAGCCTCATCGAGCTTCATTGCCCACGAGATATCCCCCGGAACTACTACGGTATCGTTTTCTTCGACAAGAGCATTCCATCTACGCTCTATCTTGTCCATATATCCGTGCCACCTTGAGCCGAAAACGTCCATTGGCTTGTTCGCTTTCGTGGAAAGGTGGAGGTCTGCCATTACGTAAAGAGACATTATTTTCTGAATGCCAGCTCCATCATATCTCCCTTGCTTATGATTTCGCTGAATCTTATTTCCTTTGTGCGTACTTCTGTGAGCGGAGTCGGTATTTCGATTCCGGTTTTTGCCGAAAGTATATCCATCGTTTCAAAAATATCATTTCCCTGGAACATACCGAGTGCATCACATATTGAGGGAGCGAATTTATACGGATTTGCTGTGGAGGCGATTATCGTTTTCTTCACGTTTCCTGTGTCAAGGCGGAATTTTACCACGCTTCCGAGAGCTACTGCCGTATGTGGGTCGAGAAGATAGCCGTCTTTTTCCCATTCGAGGTATATCTCCGCCATAGTATCGTCCTCGTTTACGGAATAAGCGGAGAAGTATTTCTGTATTTCATCCATGAGACTTTCGGGAGCCTTGTAGAAGCCCTTGCGTGAGAGCTGTTCCATGAGGTCTGCGGTAAGCTCTGCACCACCGAAAAGACATATAAGACGTTCGATGTTTGAGGCAAGGATTATATCCATAGAGGGAGTTATGGTTTTCTGCAAATCACGTCGTCTGTCGTACACGCCTGTGTTGATGAATTCAGTCAGGACATTGTTTGAGTTTGAGGCACAGATGAAACGGTCTACGGGGAGTCCCATCTTCATGGCGATATATGCCGCAAGAATGTTACCGAAGTTACCTGTGGGTACTGCGATGTTCACACGGTCGCCTGTCTCTATCTCACCGGACGAGCAGAGGTCACAGTATGCGGAGATGTAGTATACTATCTGCGGAACGAGACGACCCCAGTTTATTGAGTTCGCACTTCCGAGAATATATCCCTTGGCTTCGGCAGCAGCACGGAGTCTCTCACTTGAAAGAATGGTTTTTACACCCGATTGAACATCATCGAAGTTTCCACGGACACCTGCCGCATACACGTTTTTACCGGATGAGGTCTGCATCTGGAGCTTTTGAATTTCGCTCACACCGTCGGCAGGGTAGAAGCAGGTTATTTTTACTCCGTCAACGTCACGATAACCTTCGAGAGCAGCTTTTCCCGTGTCTCCGCTGGTTGCGACAAGAATGTGCATTGTTTTCTCTTCGCCGGTTATCTTCAAAGCACGTGAGAGAAGTCTGGGCATGAGAGAGAGTGCGAGATCCTTGAAAGCACAGGTTCTGCCATGCCAAAGTTCAAGTGAATACATATTTGACGAGAGCTTTTTTACTGCAATCGGTGCTGG
>CAYTLG010000094.1:0-7643 GCA_964438725.1 uncultured Ruminococcus sp.
TTTTATTTCATCTTGTAAAACAATCGGAATATTATCAGCAAACAACTGAATCTCTAACAGCTCACCCTTGTCATTAGTGATAAAGGTTACATCGGCAGAGTCAATACTGTACTCCGACAATAAATACTCAAATATTGTATACGCCTCCACTGTATAACTATCTTGAGCACCTATGTTTTCGATCACACCATTGCCAAGTGAAAAAACATTGATTTCTTCGTTTAAAAAAAAGCTATGTATAGGTGAAACTAAAACAAAAAGTAATACGACACCACAAATCGGACGGATAAACTTTCTTGATATAAAAACTGACGGTGCAAGAGAGTCTACCAAAAATGCCGCAAACATTATTATGATAAGGCTGTTATAGTACAAATCCATATCTCACCGACATTTAACAAATATCATTATTGAAAATAAAAACATCAGCTCAACAGAAACCACGATTCCAATTATCATATCCGTAACTCCACTGCATTCCTCAAGAAGTTGTGAAAGTCCGTTACATTTCAAAAGCTCGGCAGCAGTTTTGGAAACGTAGAATCCTGATTTATATATAAACAGCGGAACAAGAAACGGAATTGTCAGAAGAAGCATTACTAATATTCCACCTATTCCGCATACTTCACGCATATAATTCATACCCTCACGCACAGTATTAAATGACTCCGATAACATTCCTCCGGCAACAGGAATAAACGAGCCTATTGCAAATTTTGCCCCTCGTGCCGCAAGGTCATCAACACCTTTCGCAAGTATTGACTGCATTCCAAGTATGAAAGAGAATAATATTGTTCCTATCTGCCATATACGACTGACAAACTTTCTGAATGCTGACACAGCCCCTGTAAGGCTCATATCACGAAATAACGAAGATATTACAGAGAGCGAAAACATTGCTGTCACGAGTGGCGTCATCATGTATGTATTGAAGTTGCCAATAAGAGTAATAGCAAGTGTCAATGCGGCTGAATTTACGGTGTTTTCTGTAATATTACCTCCTGCAATTGTTACAGCCTCCATCACCGGCAAGAACAGATTCATCATAGTACAAAGCCTGCTCATATGAATATACATTTCCGAAATAACATCACTTATGCTTTCAACAATTATAGCCGCAGACGTCAACTTAACACATATTTCAAAGACTTCGCATATCTGTGGTACATCTGGAATTATAACTGCTGCCACGGCGTTCAACAATACAATACACAAAATCGCTACTAAAGGCTCGAATATTTTGGAAATTGCAATTTTAAACTCCTCGGTTATTTTATCCCACCAATATGATATCGACACTTTCTCCCGAAGCACTGTTCCGAATGATATGGGTTCACCGGGAGTCAATTCTTCCAGTTCTTCAGAAACTTCATCAGGTAAAGAGCTAACAAACTCATTCCAACCAATTTTATCATTATTTTCGGTTGAATACGAATACTCATCAGCATGGCACGTAATACACAAAAGACACAGAACAAACAGAACCGATATTATCTTAAAAGTTATATCAGCACAAACGAGAGCAACTTTTTGAGAAACGGTATACATAGAATCATTA
This sequence comes from uncultured Ruminococcus sp., assembly GCA_964438725.1. Taxonomy (GTDB): domain Bacteria; phylum Bacillota; class Clostridia; order Oscillospirales; family CAG-272; genus UMGS1696. Next base: position 1,559 of record CAYTLG010000094.1, read on the forward strand.
TCTCCATCCTGCCAACAAGTTCAACTTGTGAGGCAATACTTCCCTCCCCTGCGTGCTTGCATATTTCAGAAGCTATATACGTGATGTAAGCGATTCCAAGAGCTTTTATTAGGACTGCAATACTTTCACTGCATGACGAATTAATACCGTCTGAAAAGCTCACAGCAAACTCTACAAACTCCCCTACCATAGGCAGACTTATACACAGTATAACTGCGAATATTCCGAACGAAGCGGTCTGTGAAATCTCTCTACGCAGCTCACGAATCACAAGAACTGCAAACACAGAATATATCCCAATGCCACAAAACTTGAATATATCCATATCAGATACCGAAAATATCACGTATCTTGCTGTAAAGTGACCCTATCTCACCTACTATCAGAAGAAGTACGAGAACTATTCCCGCCAAAGATAACATCATCGCCTGCTCGTCCCTACCAACCCTTTGAAGTATCTGGTATGTTACTGCAATTAACATTCCGACTCCTGCAATTTTGACAATCAGCGAAATATCCATATCAAACCTCTTTACATCAGAATCAATATTATCGAAGAAACAAAAAGTGGCGGAAGTGTATACCACATTTTTCTGCGTTCATCCGTTTTAGATTTAAGTTCCGCAAATAATTCACCAAGGATGTTCAGAGTGTACTCACAAAGCTCTTTGTCCTCCTCATCATATCCGAACCCAATATTAGATACAAATCGCTGTACCACCTTCTGTGCTTTCTGAGGAAGTATTGCGGAATGTTTGTCCCATGCATCACATATACCGTTTTTTTCGGAATCAGCAAGAAATTCACGCATTTCGTATAAATCCGTTTCATATTCACGGCATATATCAGGTATTGGGGTCTTTGTATGTATTATGTTTTCACGTGTATATCTGACGAAACCAATAAATGCTGCAAGGAGCTTTAATGAATGCTCCTCACGCGCCGCTCTTTTTCTACCCCAAAGAAATGCGGTAAAAATCATGATTCCGCAGCCAGTCAGTCTGATAAAAGAATTCATATATTTACCTTTATATCCGGTTCTTCACCAAATCCACGCAGTCCGCAAAGACAATCGAACACACTATTTTCAATAAGCATTGCCGCTGCATGGTTCTTGTACAGTTCTGCAATATTTCCGGCATGAGCAGAGGTTACTACATTAACTCCGGCAGCGTGAGCATACAAAACCGCCTCGGCTTCTTCATGTGTCGATATTTCATCACATATTATATACTCCGGAGACATTGTTCTGACAGCGGACATAATACCATCATATCTTGGATATCCCATAAACATATCACACATTAGCTTGTCTCCATCAAAGCACGACAACTCATATCGAGTGTCTATAATCACTGTACGACGTTTTCTTGCAATATAAGGTATAAGTTCACGAAGAACGGTAGTCTTGCCTCCTGCGGGTCTGGAGTACACGAGAATACTTCTGTATTTATCGACCATCGGAATAATATGTTCAACAGCTCCGACTATCCTATGCGGTATTCTTATTGAAATGGAAGTTATATCATGCACATTGATTATTTTATTATCCGTTGTCACAGCTGTTCCGCATACTCCTGCACGTATACCGCAGTCAGTCGTGATAATTCCGTTGCGTATTTCATCTGCATGAGCATATAATGAGCTTTTACACAGCTTGTCGATTGTATATCTTATATCATCTCTTGTAACGCAATAATCACATATAATGTTTTCTCCGTTTACAATAAGGGTGAGGGACAAATTACACCGCAAACATATTCCCATAAGCAAGCCATTATTCACATTCATAGTCGAACGTATTGTTTCACATATATTCAGTGATAAATAGCTCAATGCTTTTTCTTCTGTATCCTGCATTATCTTACTCCTGCTTTTTTATATATCATATTCATATTCGTTACTAAGTATCACCTGATTTCATATTATTTACGGAAAATAAAAACAGCACCCATAGCCGTTTATTCATGACAGTGAGTACTGTTTTATTATCTATTTAGTTGTTATCCGATACAGTCTCAAACTGGCTGAACCAGAGCTTTTTATAGAATCCGTTGGCCTGAAGGAGTTCTTCATGGTTTCCTTTTTCTATGATTTTTCCATCCTTCATAACAAGGATAATGTCTGCTTCCTTAATCGTAGAAAGACGGTGTGCAACGATGAAGCTGGTTCTGCCCTGCATAAGAATTGTAAATGCATTCTGAATCTTCATTTCGGTACGTGTATCTATTGAAGATGTAGCTTCATCAAGAATAAGCATAGGAGGTATTTTGAGCATTACTCTTGCGATACACAGAAGCTGTCTCTGTCCCTGTGACAATGCTCCACCTTCATCACTTATAACAGTATCGTATCCATTAGGAAGTCTTCTGATAAAGCTATGTGCGTGTGCGGCTTTTGCTGCCTCAATAACTTCATCATCGGTAGCTTTTCTTCCCATAAGGATGTTATCACGCACGGTTCCTCTCATTATCCATGTATCCTGAAGAACCATACCATATGTGGAGTGAAGTGAATCTCTTGTTGACGAGTAAATACTGTTCTTGTCAATGTCGATATCACCCGAATTTACATCGTAGAATCGCATAAGCAGGTTTATCATTGTAGTTTTACCACATCCGGTAGGACCTACTATTGCAACACGTTCGCCGGGTTCAACATGAATATCAAGATCTTTGATAAGCTCTTTTGATGGGTCATATGAGAAAGATACATTCTTTATATCGACCTCACCTGAAACATTGTTGAGAATATGAGCGTTTTCAACATCGGGAGTATTTCTCTTTTCATCAATAAGTTCAAATATTCTCTCGGCACAGGCAAGTGCATTCTGAAGCTCGGTTATAACTCCGGATATTTCATTAAACGGTTTGGTATACTGGTTTGCATAGGACAGGAAGCTTGTAAGTCCACCGACAGTCATTGTTCCTGATAACGCTGCGATAGCTCCGGTCAGACAAACAGCTGCGTATACTATATTGTTAAGGAATCGTGTTGACGGGTTTGTAATGGATGAAAAGAAGATAGCTTTAAGGGAGCATTCCTCAAGTCTGCCGTTTATTTCATCGAATTGTGTAAGGATATCCTCTTCCTTTGAGAATGCTCTTATCACGTTCTGGCCGCTGACAGATTCATTTATATGAGCTGTAAGGTCGGCTCTTGTCTCTGATTGCTTTCTGAACATTGTATATGTCTTTTTAGCAATGAATGAAGCAACAAACAGCGACAGAGGAGTAAGAACAACAACCACGGCGGTTATCAGAGGATTGATGGTAAGCATGAATACGATAGTACAAACGATAGTCATGATACCGGAGAAGAACTGTGTAAATCCAAGAAGAAGTCCGTCTGCAAACTGGTCAACATCGGAGATAACACAGCTTACAGTACCACCGTGCGGATGTGAATCAATATAGGATATTGGTAAATGAGTAAGCGTATCAAATGCATCACGTCTTACGTCACGTATTACAGAGAACGTAATTCTATTATTGATAGTATTCATTACCCACTGTACCACACCACAAACAAGTGTAGAAATCGCTATTTTAACGAGGTTTGAAGCAATGGCATCGTAATCAACATTGCCTGCACCAATCATACAGTCGATAACACGACCACAAAGAATCGGAATGTACAGAGACAAAACGACGGTTACGCCTGCAAGTATTATAGAAAGAGCAATGAGAACGATATACTTTTTGAGATACTGAAAAAGTCTGTTCCATGTCTCACGTTTGAGCGTGGTTTTATTCTTCGCCATCATTACGCCTCCTTCTTATACTGTGATTCATATATCTCACGATATACTGAACAATTCTCAAGCAGTTCGGAATGTGTACCTATTCCTGCTATCTTGCCATCATCGAGAGTGATTATCTTATCTGCGTGCATTATGGACGAGGTTCTCTGTGATACTATGACAACTGTTGGTTTGTAATCAAGGTTCTTCAGTGCGTTTCTAAGAGCTGCATCGGTTGCATAGTCAAGAGCGGAAGCACTGTCATCGAGAATGAGTATTTCGGGACGACGTACAAGAGCACGTGCAATTGTAAGTCTCTGACGCTGACCACCTGAAAAGTTACGTCCATTCTGCTCAACAGTTGAACCATATCCGTCATTCTTTGCTGCAATAACATCAGATGCCTGTGCATTCTTTACTGCCTTATCAAGGTCATCGTCTGACGCAGTAGGATTTCCCCACTTTAGGTTGTCACGTATAGTTCCCTTGAAAAGTGTAGCTTTTTGGAGAACATAGCCAACTTTACTACGCAAATCTTTTGCTGTATATTCACGGACATTAACTCCATTTATAAAAACTTCTCCGCTTTCGGCATCATAGAATCGTGGAATAAGGCTAACAAGAGTAGTTTTACCACATCCTGTACCACCTATTATACCGACAGTTTCACCTTTTTTTACAGCGAACGAGATATCTGACAGAGCGGCATCTGCGTTTTTGGTATATCTCATGTTTACGCCTCGGAACTCGATAGCATTGGAGCTGTTTTCACTGCCAATTGTAGATTCTGTAGGGAATTCCATAGCGGGTTTTGTTTCGATTATCTCATCAATACGATTCATACAAGTGATGAACTTACTGATACTGATAATGAGATTCGCAAATTTAACTAGCTCTACAAGTATCTGTGTCATATAGTTGTAAAGTGCAACTGCCTGACCTGTTGTAATGCTGCCGTTATCTACTCGACCGCCTGAGTAATTGAGAAGCAATATTATACCTATGTTAAGTATAACAAATGTCATCGGAGATGTAAGTGCAGAGATTCTTCCGGCAAAACGCTGCTTCTTACTAAGTGAGTCGTTATGTTCAGCAAATTTTTCTCTTTCCTCATTCTCCATACCGAATGCACGGATTACTCTTGAACCTGTAAGGCTTTCTCTTGTTATACCGGTGATAGTATCAAGCTCACCCTGTACTCTTTTGTAAGCAGGAACTGAGCCGAGAATAAGGCTGAATACCACTGCTGCAAGAACTGCTATAACGATAAGGAATATCAGTGCGGCCTTTTTATCGATGGTAAATGCCATTACCATTGCTCCGAATACTACAAACGGTGAACGAAGCAAAAGTCTTAGCGACAAATTAAGACCACTTTGTACCTGGTTTATGTCACCATTCAGTCTTGTAATAAGTGTAGGAACACCAATTTTATCAAGGTCTGAGAATGACAGCTCCTGAATATGAGCGAATAAAGCTCTGCGGAGTCTGGTAGAACATCCAACAGAAGCCTTTGCAGCAAAATACTGTGCCGTGATTGAACATACAATTCCTATCACACCAAGAGCAATGAGTATAAGGAATTTTTGGACAATATAAGACTTATCGCCATTTCCGATTCCGTAGTCGATAATATCTGCAACTACGAGAGGGACAAAAAGTTCAAACATTGCTTCAAGCAGCTTGAACAGAGGGCCCATGATTGACTCAGCTGTGTAATACCTGAGATATTTGAATAGATTTTTCAAGATAGTACCTCATGAATGTTTATATAATATTGTTGTATTTTTAAATTTTACCATATATTGAGCATAATATCAAGTTAATTTCTGAAATTTCCACGTTAATTAAGAAACACAAGCATTCTGTGTCGAATAATCGTTATCTGACATATACTTCTTGTGAGGGTCTGAAATTACAGTCCTCGTCACGCACGTCTCATATATGGAAAGGAATAAAGACATGGAATACAAAAACAGATGTGCCTCACCTCTTGACATGGCAGACGGAGATATACTAAACGACATTCTCGGTGAAAGCTATTCAGGTTACGGAGACAGCAACACTACATCACATAGTTGTGAACGTCGTTCCTCATGTAGCAGAAACAGTTCAGGTGGCAGTAGTTCATGCGGAAGCGGTGAATGTATAATCGACAGGCGACTTGAAAACTTTCCACTGGCTATGGTATACTGTCCGGATCAGGAATGGCGTGAGCTTTACACAGAAGATGAAGCTCTCTCGCATGGAACATTGTTCAAGGAGCTTGAGCTGCCATTCTACCCTGCGTGCCGCTCATGCAAGTGACGTATCAAACGAATGAAAAAGGAAATGGTTTAAACA
>CAYTLG010000095.1:0-7550 GCA_964438725.1 uncultured Ruminococcus sp.
GTTCTTCACCTCAACACTTCCTCCGGTAAAATGTCAAAATCAAGCGGAGAATTCCTTACCCTCTCCCTCCTCATCGACAAGGGTTACTCCCCCATGGCATACCGTTTCTTCTGCCTCCAGTCTCATTACAGACGCAACCTTGTGTTCTCCTATGAAGGAATGGATTCCGCAAAGACCGCTTATACAAAGCTCATCACAAAGATTGCAAGCCTCAACTTCAACGATACAACTCCCATCAATGAAGAAAAGTATGCTGCTCTCGAAAAGGGCTTTACCGATGCTATGGACAACGACCTCAACACCGCTCTTGCACTGACCTCCGTATACAACGTACTCAAGTCAGACATATGCGATGCAGGTAAGATAAAGCTCATCGAGGATTTCGACTCTGTTCTTTCACTCTCCCTCATCACAGAAGCAAAGACACTTGCAGCTCATCTTGAAGAAGAAAAGAAAGCCGCAGCAAACGCAGGTCTCGTTATCACCTGCCTTACTCCCGGAGTTGATGCAGACAAGCGTGCCGAAGTTGAAAAGCTCATCAACAAACGTGCCGATGCAAAGAAAGCCAAGGATTTTGCAACTGCCGACTCCATACGTGACAAGCTCACCGAAATGGGCGTAGTTCTCAAGGACGGCAAAAACGAAGTTAAGTGGGAAATTGCCGGCTAAGCTGAATAAATAAAATAAAAATGTGCCTCCGAATGTCAAATTCAACTGACAGACAGAGACACATTTTTTATTTGGTTGTTATCAGGTGTAAGCTGATTATCAGGTTAAGCCATCAGACGCTTTTTTTGTGTCCTCATGAACGTGGAGAGTGCCTGAAAGGAACAGCTTTGCTCTTTCAGGTGCATCCTTTGCATCACCCCAAGGTTCTTCCTCATAGCGATAGTCGAACTTCTTACAGAACCAGCTTACGTCCGCACGGAGCTTATCAAAGTATTTCTTTTCTATCTCGCTCGTTTCCTTGTAAAATTCGGCAAATTCTTTCTTGTTGAGTCTTACCTTTGCAGCAGCGATATACTTTCCGTAGTGGTTAAGGCAGAAATAAGGTGCGGCCTTTGCTTTTTCACGGAACTTCTCATCGTTCTGCCAGAGGAGAGCCGCTGTTTCTATCATTCTTGAGAAATTGTACTCGATTCTGTCGCAGATGTAGCAGCTATGTTCGAGCTTATCCAGACGTTTTGCCGCATTTTCTCCTGTCTTTCCGATGAAGAGTGATGACATATTTCCGTCAAGATCCTTTGCTATGCTGTCGAGGTGACTTTCAAGCATAAGTGCAAGAGGGAGTCTCTTTCCTCTCTCAAACATAAGAGAAAGATGCTCGGGGCAAAATCCTGCTTCATTTGTCTTAAGTCTTACATCAGGCTCCATCATTGAAGCTCCGAGGATGAGGTCAAGCTCGTTATCCTCAAGTCTGTTGTACATCAGGCAGAACGGACAGGTACAAAAGCCTTCCTCCTGCACTTTTTCAAACGCTTCGTTCACGGGTATGGTATATATCTGTTCCATATTCGTCTCCGTATAATGTTACTTTTTTGTACTTTCGCTGTTTATCCACCGTTCGTGATAGAACATATACTGCTGTGCTATTCCCGCATATTTGCCGAGTCTTGTCGGGTCAAAGCCGTTCGGATAATGTGTCTCAAGAGATCGTTTCATCCACACGTCAATGGGGAATGCCTCCGTCTTATTGAATCCGAACAGAAGCACGCATGAGCTTACCTTGGGACCTACGCCTTTTATAGAACACAACATTTCAGTGCATTTTGCGTAGTCGTCACATCTTGCGATATCGTTGAATACAATCTCACCATCAAGGACTTTGCTTGCCGCATCGTATATGTAGCCTGCACGGAAGCCCGTTTTCAGCTCAAAAATACCGTCCACACCTGCTTCAACAAGTGCTTTTGCTGTCGGAAATGCTCCGTTTTCGCCGTATCTTTCGCAAAGTGCGGTAATTATCTTTTTGATTCTGGGAATATTGTTATTCTGGGATATTATAAACGATATCAGTGCTTCAAACGGCTCCTGACGCAGTATTCTTATACCACGACCGCTATTCACTGCCATAGTCATTTCGTCACGGTCACGGTCGTTTGGCATGGCATCAACTATGAAGCGGTCTATATAGTCATAGTCCGTATCCAGCGAGAGATATTTTTTCCATATATTCTCATAACCTGCACAATCAGAGCCGATTATTTCAACATTTCCGTCACCGAGGTCTGAGAATGTTATTTTTTTACCAAATGCAATTCCGCTGAAGGTGTTATCGTTACCGCATGGGTCAAATCTGAATGCTTGACCGCAATCGAAGGTTTTATGTACCGAAAAATTTCCGCATCCGCTGATTTTCACGCACTGAATGCCGTCTTTTTGATATTCATCCGTAACGGTCGGCATTATATATCCTTTTTCAGCTGTCATTTTGTTTCGCCAATATAGGGCTTATACGCGATGAGGTAGTCTATACCTGACCAAAGAGTCATAACCACCATCGCCGCTGTTGTGATGTATGAAAGAAGGTGCCACTCAGTAAACGGCTTGAAAGGCAGGATAACAGGCTCAAGAAGAACGCAGATTATACATATCATCTGTGTAGTGGTCTTGACCTTACCGAGCCATGCCGCTGCTATAACGAGTCCCGACTTATTTGCTGCTATCATTCTGAGTGAAGTTACTGCAAATTCACGGAAGATAACGATTGCGGCAGCCCATACGAACACAGTTCTGATGTAATCGAACTTTACGATAATGCCGAGGCAGGCGGAAATTACAAGGAATTTATCTGCAAGAGGATCCATGAACTTACCGAAGTCGGTTATCATGTTATATTTTCTTGCTATCTTGCCATCTATCATGTCGGTAAGAGAAACTATCGCAAAAACAGCGGCAATGATTATTCTGAGTGCGGTATCGGATATCGGGAGCGGAACACAGAACAGGAAAAGGAACACCGGTACCATTATCATGCGAAAAACGGTAAGCTTATTCGGAAGATTCATTATGTTTCCTCCTTATATGTTGAGAAGAGCTTCACCGACAAGGTCATAGTCCATAGCTTCGGTGATTTTAACATCAATCATCTCGCCCTCTGCAATTCTGAGGCTGGGATTGCTTACGCTGAACCATATCTTACCGTCGATATCAGCTGCTTCGGCATAGCTTCTGCCGTAATGTGAACCTGCAACGGGGTCGTAGCCTTCACACATTACACGGTAGGTCTTGCCTATTCTCGATTCATTGTATTTTTCGCTTATTTCAAGCTGTGTCTGCATAAGAATATCGTATCTGTCCTGCTTTACCTGCTCGTCTATCTGATCAGGGAAGTCGTATGCGGGTGTGTCTTCCTCTCTGGAGTATGTGAACGCACCGAAACGCTCGAACTTTGCTTCCTTAACGAACTTGCAAAGCTCCTCGAAGTCCTCCTCAGTCTCACCGGGGAAACCAACGATTGCTGTGGTTCTGAGAGTAATTCCGGGGATAGTACGAAGTCTCTTTACTGCATCACGTATCATTGCGGAGTCACCGTGACGGTTCATAGCCTTGAGCATATGGTCGGAGATGTGCTGTATCGGAATGTCGATATACTTCACAACTCTCGGATTATCTCTGATTTCGGCAATAAGCTCGTCTGTTATCTTATCGGGATAGCAGTAGAGGAGACGTATCCACGGAATATTTGTAGCATCGCAGATACCTCTGATAAGCTCGGGAAGCTCATACTTGCCGTAAAGGTCGATACCGTATGCGGAGGTATCCTGAGCAATTATGTTAAGCTCCTTTACGCCAAGTGCATCGAGTGATGTTGCTTCTTCAATGATATCCTTCATTGTACGGCTTCTCATCTTACCTCTGATAAGGGGAATAGCACAGTAGGTACAGCGGTTGTTGCATCCCTCTGCAATCTTGATGTAAGCCATGCTGTCACCGGTAGTAAGAACTCTTTCACCGCCGATAACAGAGGATTCTTTATCATCAAAGCAGGTGTATTTAGCCACATTCTTCTTGCCTATGTTCGCTTCAACAGTCTTTACGGCTTCTGCTATCTTATGAACACTGCCGACACCGAGAAGTGCGTCAACTTCGGGAAGCTCCTTGAGAATTTCGTCACGGTATCTTTCTGCAAGACATCCGGTTACAATGATTCCCTTGAGCTTGTGGTGCTTCTTGAGCCATCCTATATCAATGATATTATCAATAGACTCTTTCTTTGCACTTTCGATGAATGCACAGGTGTTTATGATAACGATATCAGCATCTGTTTCTTCGGGAGTAATTTCATATCCCTCATCGAGAAGGTGCTTGAGCATTATCTCGGTATCACATAGGTTCTTGGAACAACCGAGAGATATAAATCCAACTTTTGTTTTGTTTGCCATTTTTATGCAGCTCCGATTTAAAATTTTTGTATTGGTATTCAGTTTATTATAACACAAATATATGCGAAAAAACAGACGATAAACAAAATTTAACGTCTGTCCGCACGATTTTTTACTTCTTTTATAATGTCTCCTGCCGAAAAGCCCAGTCTTATAAGTGATTGAATGGCTTTCTGCTGTTTTTCACGTGGCATTTTTTCGATGTCGGGAAATTTCCGCTCAATATTATACACCAGTGTCTCATGTATTACGTCATCGTCAAGCAGTGACACGGCCTTCCTTGCATCCTCCGCAGAATATCCGTGTGAAACAAGATATGCCAATATTCTCTGCCGTCCATAGTGCTTCGTTCGCAAGAGATTTTCCGCAATATCACAGCACGCTCTCGCATCATTGAGATATCCTTTTTGTTCAAGGAGTGACACGGCATACTCCGCAGACTCAGCCGAAAATCCCTTTGCTTTCAGTTTATACAGCAATGTCTTACGACTTCTGATACCGTTTTTCAGTATATCGGCTGCACTGCACAATGCTCCCGTGCGTTCTGCGGCAGAGCTTAGTACATCGTACATTTTCTCATCAACTTCACAGCCCGCATCTATTCCGAACGGAAGTCGTTTAACCTCACCTAGAGACAGCACAAATACTTCCTCACCGCTGCCCATATCGTTTGCCACTATGAAAGTTATCTTTCCCGATGTGGTTCGATCGTCCATTACGGCTTTAACGAACATCTTCCACCTCATCAGACACGATTTCACCTTTTACGACATGATTGAACTTAACGTGAGAGAGCTGTTCTTTCGGAATTATATCGGGTTCGCAGGAGGTTATTATTATCTGTCGTTTTTCGTCCCCGTCCGAGGCAAGGATATCAAGAATATACCGTCTGCGTTTTTCATCAAGCTCCGAGAACACGTCGTCAAGGAGAATCACTGGATATTCACCGCCAAGCCTGTTTGCGATTTCCGCTTCACCGAGCTTTAGCGATAGAGCTATTGACCTTTGCTGACCCTGTGAGGCATACATTTTCGCTTCACGTCCGTTTATCATAAGCGAAACATCATCCTTATGTATTCCCCAAAGCGTTGAACCCACTATGCTCTCCCTCTCGATATTTGTAAGGAGCTTTTCGTAAAGCACGTTTTCAAGCTTTGTTGGCTCAATGGACGAGAGCGGAGTCGGCATTCCGTCATACAGTGCGTGCGAAGAATATTTCAGCTCAGGAACCTCTCCGCCCGACGTCATGTCTGAAAAATAACGTGCAACCTCATTTGAGAGCATATTCACGTAGTCGTTACGATAGGAAGATACAATAGCCGCCGATTCCGCCATGACCTCCGCATATACCTCCCATTCTCCACGGGTAACGGTATTTCCATCCCCCGCACGTTTGAGGAGAGCATTTCTTTCACCGAGAGCTTTTGTATAACGTCTGAGATACGCAAGATAGATATCAGACAGCTGTGACAGTGCAACATCAAGGAATGTACGTCTCTCAAGAGGTCCTCCGGTCACGAGATTCAAGTCCTTCGGGCAAAACATGACAGCACGAAAAACTCCCATCATCTCAGCTACCGAGGAGAGATTCACGGAGTTTTTACGCAGCTTTTTTTTACCGTTTTTCGGTATTACGCAGTCAAGTACGGTATCGTTTTCGTAGCCCTCACGTCTGTATGTCAAGCTAGATGAAGCATAGCTTTCACCGAACCTGATTAGCTCCGAGTCACGACCACCACGGAATGAACGCCCCCTTGCGAAATAATATATCGACTCAAGTATGTTCGATTTACCCTGTGCGTTCATTCCCCACAACACATTCACCCCACGCTCAAAGTTTGCCGAGATCATTCCGACATTTCTCCATGAGACAAGGGATATATTTTTTGCGTACATTAATTACTCTTCGTCGTCGCCGTCAAGGTCAATGAGTCTGATGTCGAGTGCTGCATCTACATCTTCTTCATCAAGCTCATCTTCTATTTCATCCTCATTCATATCGAGCATATCGGAGGTCTGAGCTTTTTCCTTGATTTTAGCTTCAAGCTCTGCGGCAAGTGAGGGGTCTGCATCAATCGTAGCTCTTGCGTTGTCTCTGCCCTGACCGATTCTTGTTCCCTCGTAGGATATCCATGCACCGCTCTTATCGAGTATGCCGAGGTTTACGCCCATTTCAACTATTTCGCTCGATTTTGAGATACCTGTACCGTAAAGGATATCAAATTCCGCTGTCTTAAAGGGAGGGGCAACCTTGTTCTTTACTACCTTACACTTTACACGGTTTCCGTAGATATCTGTACCGTTTTTGAGGCTTTCGGACTTTCTTATCTCGATTCTTACAGAGGCATAGAACTTCAAAGCACGACCTCCCGTTGTTGTTTCGGGATTTCCGTAGATAACGCCGACCTTTTCACGAAGCTGGTTTATGAAAATAACAATGCAGTTTGTTTTTGCAATTGTACCGGACAGCTTTCTGAGAGCCTGAGACATAAGTCTTGCCTGGAGACCAACGTGAGACGCACCCATATCGCCGTCTATTTCCTGCTGAGGAACAAGTGCGGCAACGGAGTCGATTACGATTATATCAATAGCACCGGAACGAACGAGAGCATCGCATATTTCAAGAGCCTGCTCACCTGAATCGGGCTGAGATACGAGAAGATTGTCGATATCTACGCCGAGATTCTTGGCATATACGGGGTCAAGTGCGTGTTCTGCGTCGATGAATGCTGCCTGTCCGCCTGTTTTCTGAACCTCTGCAATTGCATGAAGTGTAAGGGTTGTCTTACCTGATGATTCGGGGCCGTACACTTCCACTATTCTTCCCTTAGGGAGACCGCCTATACCGAGAGCCATATCGAGAGAGATAGAGCCTGTCGATACTGCGGATACGTTCATTTTCGGGTTTTCGCCCATCTTTATTATAGTACCCTTACCGAAGCTCTTTTCTATCTGGCTTATCGCAGTTTCAAGGGCTTTCTGCTTTTCTTCCGGGGTTCTGTCGGAGGTATCTACCGTCGTTTTTTTAGTATTACTTTTTGCCATTTATATTATCTCCGTTTCTCTGAACATATTTTCTTTATTATATAACAAATCACGTGTTATATCAATAGATGAGGAAAAATTTTAACAAAGTGTTCTTTTGGCAGCACTACAATTATAACT
>CAYTLG010000096.1:0-7507 GCA_964438725.1 uncultured Ruminococcus sp.
CCCTGAGTATATCATGACAAAACGTGGAGTAGGCTACTACCTTGCCAGACAATAAACGATGTTCAGAAGCCTTTATTTTAAGATAGTTCTGATACTTCTCATATTTATAATAGCGGTAATGTGTTCCGTGGGAGCAATACTTCTCAGCGGCGTTACCTCATATTACGTAGAGAATTTCGCAGAACAAATGACGGAATGCTTCGATGACGGCGGACTTCTCATGCCGGAGCTGAAACAGGCTGCAAAGAGCGAACGTCCCGCAGTTGAACTTAAAAGTGTTCTTTCTTCGTACGGAAGTATTCTGGGAATAGACAAAAACCGCAACTATTTTGTTTTGAATCTTGACGGTGAAATGCTGTCGGGTTCTGATATATCACTTGGCTCAACACTGAAGCTGACCCCGAATCTTCTGACTGCAATAAGCGGAAGTGGTGAAAACAGCAGCTCAGGCAGTATGGAAAGCTCCGACTGGGCTGTAAGAATACCGACAAACGGCAACTCAGCAGATGATGTTGTGGTTTATATTATAGACTCACTTGGTGAAATGCGACAGCTCAACAGCGTATTGTACCGTATAGTAATACAGGCTATGCTTATCGGTATCTTTATCGCTGTGCTTTTGTCGTTCTTTCTTGCAAAATCAATATCTTCACCTCTGCAAAGCCTGACATACGGTACTCAGCTTGTGGCATCGGGTGAATTTTCACATGAGATAGGCGTTCGTTCAGCGGATGAAATAGGTGTGCTTGCCGAAAACTTCAACTACATGAGAGAACGTCTGCGTACTACAATCGAAGAAGTGGATGGCGAACGTGAAAAACTCGAAACCGTACTTTCATGCCTGCGTGACCCTGTAATTGCGTTTACTCAAAATGGAAAGGTAATGCAGCTTAACAACAGTGCGGAGGAACTTTTCGGCTCTTCGGCAGGTGAGCTTACAACAGAGCTTTGCTTTGAACTGCTGGATGTTCCGCTCGTGAAAAACGGTGATAGATTTGAGCTGACCTCGCAGGATGCCGTTGTTGAAAACACAAAGGACGGATTTGTTTTCCGTGACAGAATATGTGGTGACAGAGTTTATGATGTAAGCTGTGCTTCGTTTAAGTATGCGGACAATAAAAAAAATGCGGTCGGATGTATTGTTATAGTGCATGATGTTACGGGACGATTTGAGCTTGATGAAAGCAGACGTGAGTTTGTGGCAAATGTATCACATGAGCTTAAAACTCCGCTTACTGCAATAAAAAGTGCTGCCGAAACGATACGCATGGATTCCGAAATGGACGATGAGACGAGAGCTTTCTTCCTTGATATGGTACTTTCCGAAAGTGACCGTATGAAGCGTATTGTAAATGACCTTCTCGTTCTTTCAAGACTGGACAACAAGAAAACCCAGTGGAATATTGAAAAATTCGACCTCAGACAGTCTGTGAGAAGACTCTGTGACGTTATGCGTGGAGACCTTGAAGCCCACGGACACAGAATAACCTTCGGATGTGACAGAGACCTTCCCGAAATAACCGCAGACCGTCAGAGAATAGAACAGGTAGTTATAAATATCATATCAAATGCCATTAAATATACTCCCGATGGCGGGCAGATTGATATAAAGCTCATGAAAAGCAAAAGGGAAAGCGTGCTTATCAACGTAACAGACAACGGTATAGGTATCCCAAAAGAGGATGTATCACACCTTTTCGAGAGATTCTACCGTGTTGAAAAATCACGAAATCAGGATGCCGGCGGAACAGGTCTTGGACTTGCCATAGCGAAAGAGCTTGTTGAAGCACACGGTGGTAATATACGTGTGGACAGTGAGCTTTCACGTGGAACCTCCGTGACGATAGAGCTTCCCATAGCCTGCAAGATAAAGGTATCTGAAAAGGGTAAGAGATGATGGTGCGTGATAGAAACAAAACTGCGATAAAGATAACGCTGTGTGCCGTTTTTGTCGTCTCGCTTTGCGTGATGATGTTCTTCATCGTGTATATGCTCAATATTACGCAGTCGCTTGTACCGTTTGACTTAGGTTCAGTTACCGCCGACAAATCAGGCTACGATATCGATGTTACAAAGTTCATACTTCCTGAGTTCATCGGTATAACGTCTGAGGATGAATGTATCGGTGCATCTGCTGCGGCTACGGTTTTGTCTGAGCTGTATAGGGAGCTGTCTGGCGTTATATCTGAAGTTATACGTGATGATTGCGTTGTCGAAAGAAGCCATACAGACTGGAATATATTTGCTGAGGCAGATACCTCTGTTTATATACGATATCACAGTGAACTGCCCGACTGCGTTATTGGATTTTTTGCCGATGAGGTCACAGGAAACGACAGAGTAAGGAATACGCTTTCTTCATATGTATATGAGATGTATCTTTTGCCGAATACCGATGGCTCGGGTAGGATAAATGCGGCTGTGCGTGACAAAAGCGGAAATACCGTGTTTTATTCATGCACGACCGACAGTATTCTTACCAGCGAAAGCACGGAAAAAATGCTGAATGCGTATAGCTCAGGTATGTATGAATACAAAATGGTGGGAGGACAGCCTGTCTTTACAGATAACGTCGTTACACGAAACATACTTATCACCGGTGACACGGCATCATTTATTCAAAGTGAGATGTCGGAGGAAGGTAAGCGTGGAATAATGCGTTTCTTCGCACTCAATCCCGACAAACTGCTTTCTTCGCACATTGATGAAGAGGGAATGGATGTATTTGTCGATACACATGGCTCTCTTTCATTCCGCAGTTCGGGTATTGAGTATAACTCTGCTTCGGACGGTGGTATCGGACTTGAGGACTTTATCGGTCACAGTGATGGTAATTCTCTCGGAGAATATATCAAGGCTTCCGTTTCAATAATAACGTATCTTCGTTCTGTTAACAAAAATTTTGCAGGCGGAGATGCTGAAATATACCTTGAATCGGTAGTGGCAAGTGACGGTAATGTAAAGCTCAGCTTCATTTATGCCTTTGACGGTATCAGAATCTGTGATATTGAACCGGCATTTACTGCTGAATTTGAAAACGGCATTCTCAGAAACGTGAAGCTGTATTCGATATCCGTGCGATATCTCAGCGGCAGACACGTGCTTATACTTGAGGACAGCTTCATTGACATTATGGAAAGCTCCGGAAAGAAAGTTAAGGTTTCTACAATTGTGTATAGAAGTGATTTCCTTTCGGAATCAGTAAAAACTCAGTGGCAATGCACGGAATATTGACGGGAGCTTGATATGGAACACAAAAAAATATTGAATGTACTCATATTGATACTTACCATGTCATGTGTGATAGTGTCGCTTGTTATAGTTCAGCTGTATCGTGAGATATATTATCTTCCCGATAAGTCAGCGGATGATATAGTAAAGGTTCTTGCTGAATCGAACATTATGATTGACAAAAGTCTTGTCGATACAAAGCGTGAGCGTGGAAACGTGTACGTATGCAGCTCAGGTGACTACTACGAAACGGTTGCGGCTCTTTTGGCATCATCAAGGGTAAAATATGCCTTTGCAATACCCGATGGTGAGCTTGTCATAATGGAAAACGGTTCAAGATTCGAGTTCGGAAGTGGATTTTCATTCAGATACGCACACAATGATACGGTAGACAGCACTCAGAATGACGGATTTATGTTCAGTGAGCTTTCCGAACGACCGAGCAAGCAGAAAATCGAAGAAATAAGCTCTGTTGTAGGTGAGTTCATGGACAGAGGCAGTGAAGAGTTCAAAATCGGCGGAAACATAGATATCGCCACATCTGTCGAGAGAGTCTGGGAGCATGAGGGAAAATATTACGCCATATGCTCAAGAAGTATCGGCGGTGTGGAAGTCAACGACAACAGAGTATTCTGTACGGTCGAAAACGGAGAGGTCACTGCGGCATCGGGAACGTGGAGCTTCCTTACGCTTGGTAACTCATATTCCGCACAACTCTGTGACAGTGTAAATATACTGTTTAATGTAAAAAAAGAACTCGGTACTCCGCAGGACAGAGTGGTAATCGAAGCAATTGAGCGATGCTATGCACTTTATATCTATGGTGAGGATGAGGATTTATGCCTGCTTCCGTGCTATAAGGTGGTAACAAATAATGCCGGAGAACTCATATATAATGCGATAGATGGTACTATATACACAAGAAAATAAAAATCAATTGAATTGAAAATGTGCAAAAATGCCGTGAAGTATTAAATTTATGAAAATCCTCGAAAAAACTCTTTCATTATTGTGCATAAACTGTTATAATATAGTAGGTGGGATATTTTTTCGCACCCTATTTTTTGGCGGCATGATTTTTTAAAGCCGCACATTACCTCAGCTGAAAAACGAAAGGCTCGGTAGTTTAATGGAAAAGATCATAGTAAACGGGGGAAATCCTCTGTTCGGTCAGGTGGAGATATCAGGCTCAAAGAATGCTGCTCTACCTATTATATATGCCTGTGTGCTGGTTCGTGGGAAGTGTGTTCTTGAGAATATTCCTGCGATATCTGATATAACATATTCTTTTGAGATACTTAAAGGTATCGGTGCAAAGATAAGAATGCTCAACAGCTCGACATACGAAATTGACTGTACGGACGTTGAACCGGGAAAATCAGATTATGAGCTTGTAAGAAAAATCAGAGGCTCATATTATCTGCTCGGTGCTGAGTTCGGTCGTTTCGGTCGTGCGAGAGTCGGATATCCCGGTGGATGCAACTTCGGTGTAAGACCTATTGACCAGCATATAAAGGGCTTTGAAGCTCTTGGCGGTCGTGTGTCTACCGATGGTGGATATATCGACATCAAATCTGACAATGGTGCTGTCGGAACAAATATATTCTTCGATGTAACTACGGTAGGTGCTACGCTTAACATTATGATAGCAGCCGCAACTGCCGAGGGAACCACAATAATCGACAATGCCGCACGTGAACCGCATATCGTTGACTGTGCTAACTTCCTCAATACCTGCGGTGCAAAAATCAGCGGTGCAGGTACTGACGTTATCAAGATTAAGGGTGTAAAGGAGCTTCACGGCTGTACGTACGCTATTATCCCCGATATGATAGAAGCAGGCTCATTCATGGTTGCTGCGGTTGCAACAGGCGGTTCTGTAAGAATCAGCAATGTTATACCCAAGCACCTTGAATCTATCACAGCAAAGCTCGAAGAAGTCGGTGCAAAAGTAGAAGAGTTTGACGATGCCGTTCATGTTACAGCAGGCGAAAAGCTCAGACGTACAAATGTAAAGACACTTCCTTATCCCGGATTCCCGACAGATATGCACCCGCAGATGTCCGCTCTCCTTTGCCTTGCCGAAGGAACAAGCTACATCAACGAAAGTATCTTTGAAAACCGCTTCCGTTATGTAGAAGAGCTTAGACGCATGGGTGCGAAGATAAATGTTGATGGACGTATCGTGGTTATTGAGGGTGGAACTCCACTGAAGCCTGCTCCCGTAATTGCGACTGACCTCAGAGGTGGAGTTGCCGTACTTATTGCTGCTCTTACCTGTAAGGGTAAAACCGAAATTTCCGAGATAAGACTTATCGAACGTGGGTATGATAATATCTGCGAGAAGCTGAGATCTCTCGGTGCGGATATCGAAAAGGTAGTCCTTCCCGATAACGCTGAAATTCAAAAAGCAAACTGAAACAAGAGGTATAAAATTATGGAAATAACACGTGAGACCATTATCGGTGAAATTGTAGACTTTGACCCCGATACTGCTGAAGTATTTCTTGACTGCGGAATGCATTGCCTTGATTGCCCGATTTCAAGAATGGAATCAATCGAGGAGGCTTGCGAGGTTCACGGTGTGGATCCCGATGAGCTTATTGAAAATCTCAAGGACTATTTCGAGCATAAAAACGATAAATAATTAATTTCAAAGGCGGTCGTTGTTACCGTCTTTGTCTTTTGTGAGGATATGATTGAAAAAAAACTGACACTTGACCATAGACTTGCTGCCGCAGCCTCGTTTGTTCGTGATGGCTCTGTTGTGGCTGATATCGGAACTGACCATGCTTTTCTTCCGGTTTGGTTGTTGCTGAGCGAAAAAAGCAGATTTGCCGTTGCTTCGGATATAAACAAAGGTCCACTTGACAGTGCAAAAGTGAATGCGGAAAAATACAATGCAGCAGATAAAATGAGCTTTGTTCTTATTGGCGGTATCTGTGATGAAGAATGTCGCAGACGTGAAGTTACTGATGTAGTGATTTGCGGAATGGGTGGTGAGCTTATCGGACGAATCATTGATGAATCCACTTATCCCAAAGAAAACGGAGTCAGACTTGTGCTTCAGCCTATGTCGTTTGCTCCCGAACTCAGGGAATATCTGCTCAGTCACGGATTTGATATAATTGACGAGAAGCTGTGTAAAGCTGCCGGACGAGTTTATACCGTTATATGTGCGGAATATGATGGAATTGTTCGTGAATACAGCGATGTTGAACTTGTGCTTGGACAAAAGAATATCGAAAAACATGATGAGCTGTTCGTTGAATACGCAGAAAAAGCAGCGAATAAGCTCGAAATCCAGATCAAGGGAAAAACAAGTGGTGGACTTGACTGCACAGCTGAAATTGAACTATATCGTAAGATAACCGAACTTTCGGAGGAGAAATAATGACTGTACGTGAGCTTTATAAAAGAATAGATGCGTTCTGTCCGAGGGAACTTTCATGCTCATGGGATAACGATGGTGTGATGGTGTCGGTCGGACTTGACAATGAGGTTAAAAAGGTTTTGCTCGCACTTGATGCTACCCTTGAAGTCGTTGAATATGCCATAGAAAATGGATTTGATACCGTTATAACCCATCATCCAATGCTGTTCCGTGGAGCAAAAAGCGTGAGTGAAGATACACTTGTCGGAAAGAAGATAGTTCGTGCTTTGTCGTGCGGAGTGAGTGTGCTTTCGTTCCATACTCGCCTTGATGCGTGTGACGGCGGCGTAAATGATGCACTTGCAAACAAACTCGGACTTGAGGTAAGCGGTAAGTTCGGCGATGAAGAAAGTCCGTCCCTTGGAAGAATATGTGATATCACACCTATGACTGCCATAGCTTTTGCAAAACTTGTGAAAGAAAAGCTCGGATGTGATATGGTAAGACTGAACGGAAAAACGGATTCCGTTATAAAAAAAGTAGCACTGTGCGGAGGAGACGGAAAAGACTTTGTTTATCCTGCATTGAAGTACGGCTGTGATGCTTTTGTCACGGGGGACTCAGGCTATAATATGTCAGGAGATGCTTCAGAGGAAGGTATAGTCACAATAGAAGCAGGACATTACCATACAGAAGCTCCCGTGTTTGAGGTTCTTGAAAAACTTGTGCGTGAAGCGTGTAATTCTGAGGTCGTGTATTACAACTCATGCACCTATTCGATAGTATAAATACGCTTGCCCGCTTGAAAAATGACGGGCATTTGTATTTTTTGCGTTTTATTGACCTTACCTTAACAATATATTATTGACCTTTTTTGCGTTTTGGGGTATAATATTTTATGAT
>CAYTLG010000097.1:0-7496 GCA_964438725.1 uncultured Ruminococcus sp.
GATATACGCTGTTGTAGCTCCTTCCATCTCTAGCCAGTTCACATATGCAAAGCTCGGTCAGGTAATAAGCGGTATGAAGAAGCTCGGTTTCCATACAGTAGTTGAGGCTGCTCTCGGTGCTGATATGGTAGCTCATGCTGAATCTCAGGAGCTTGTTGAAAAGGGATTCCTTACAAGTTCTTGCTGCCCTGCATTCGTTATGTACATACAGAAGAACTTCCCCGACCTCGTAAAGAATATTTCTCATAACCTTTCTCCTATGGCTGCAATCGCTAAGTACATCAAGGAGACTGAGGAAAATGCTAAGGTTATTTTCGTAGGTCCTTGTACAGCTAAGAAGGCTGAGTTCCAGCTTGATTCTGTTAAGCCGTACATTGATGTTGTTCTTACATTTGAAGAACTCCAGTCGCTGTTCGATAGCCGTGAAATAGATATCACAACTCTTGAAGAAGATGTTCTTGATAACGCTTCTTACTACGGAAGAATTTTCGCTCGTTCCGGTGGTCTTTCCGATGCAGTTGCACAGGCTCTTAAGGAACAGGGACTTGACGAAAACTTCGTTCTCAAGGCATTTGCTTGTGACGGTATCGAAGCTTGCCGTGTTGCACTCCTTAAGAAGAGCAAGAACCTCCTTGATGCTAACTTCATTGAAGGTATGGCTTGCGTAGGAGGTTGTATCGGTGGTGCAGGATGCCTCACTCACGGAGAAAAGAACAAGGCAGAAGTAGATAAGTACGGTATGCTTGCTCACGAAAAGACAATTACAGAAGCTCTTTCCGTTCTCCAGCAGAAGTAATTTCTGACTTAAACTAAATAAAAAACACCTGAACATGATGATAATTTTAAGCGACTTCATGTCAGGTGTTTTTTTATTTGAAAAACAAAACTCCGCATGATAAATCACACGGAGTAAGCTGAAATTATCGTATCTGCCAGCCGTCGGGAAGTGTCTCGATAGGTTCGGGAAGTGATATCTTCTTTCCTATTTCAGCGAATCTTTCTGTGAGATTGTCGTGTACAACACCGTCCGGGTCGGGACTGAGGTTCATGATGAATGCAGTGTTCATCTCAAAGCAGGTGTTCATGAGGTCGATTGCCCATTCAGCACTCTTGACAGGCTCTGTTTCATGCTCATCACGGTAGAACCATGTTCTTGTGAGCTTCTGACAGAGAGCACCGGGACCCTTGAATCCATCCTCAAGCTCCTGACCGGCACCATTTTCGTAGAATATGATGTCTGTTCCGCTGATACCCTCAGTGCAGCCAATGTTCATGAGCAAGCAGTTCGGCTGGAGCTTCTTTACAAGTGCATCAACCTCTTCAAAGGGGAATGTTTTGTATGAGGGACCACCCCACGGAGCATTCCAACCATCAATAATGAGGTAAGGTATCTCACCGTAGTTAGTAAGAAGCTCTGTTATCTGTCCTAGAACCATTGTGCGATGTTCTTCGGTGAAATCATAGCGACCGAGCTTGGAGGTAAGGTCGAGTATCGAGAAATAAAGTCCAGCACGGATACCTACCTTACGGAATGCACGGAGAAATTCTGCTACAACATCGGTTTTGTTTGTTGCGTTTCTTACACAATGTTCTGAATACTTGCTGTCCCAAAGAGCAAATCCCTCGTGATGCTTTGTTGTGAGAATTGCAAAACGGCATCCTGCACTTTTCGCTATCTCTGCCCAACGGTCACAGTCGAGATGCTTTGGGTTCCAATCAGCTTCATTAAATGGGTAGATTCTATCCGCACCACCGTTTTCCACATCATATTCCCAGTCTATAATATCGGGTGAGTTGTGGAACTGCGTAGCGGCACTGTTCCAGTGGATGAAAGTACCAAGACGCTGATTTATAAAGTCCATCTGAAGGTCTATAAGTTTGTTGTCCATAGCTGTCCTCACTTATGCGTTTTTTAGTATTTCACAAACCAAATCCCAAAGTCTGCTGAGAGATGAGACAGACAGCACCTCATCGGGAGAATGGAGATTTTTTACATCAGGACCGATTGATATCATATCCATATCAGCTTTCTTTGCCTTGAGAAGTCCACATTCAAGACCTGCGTGTATTCCGATTATCTTTGCATCGATGCCGAAAAGTCCCTTTACAGAGTCAAGATACAGCTTCTGCATATCCGAACCCTCAGTGTAATCCCATCCGGGGTATCTGTCGGTATGCTTTACGGTTGAGCCTGTAAGAAGTGCGGCACATTCGATAATGTTCTGCATATCATCGAGTCTGGATTCAACGGAAGAACGTGAGGATACAACTATTTCAAAACCATTTTCCGCTTTTCTTACAACTGCAAGGTTGGAGGAGGTTTCAACAAGTCCGGGAACACTTCTGCTCATTGTGCGTACACCTGTCGGAAGTGTCTTGAGAAGTGCAACAATCTCAAGTGAGCGGTGAGCAGACATGAATACATCCGCATTTTCAGGAGTAATAACAGCCTTGAAGCCAAAGTCGTCAGCAACAAGCTCTCCGCGAATTTTTTCTTCTTCGCACTTGATTGCGGCAGTGAATGCGTCTGCATCCTTTACGGCAACAATAGCGTGGCATTCACGGGGAATAGCATTGTCACGGTTGCCGCCGCTTATTTCAGCTACACGAATGTCGAAATCCTTGGCTGAGTAGAGAAGACGAGCGATACAAGCGACAGCACCCTTACGTCCGAGATTTACGTCGGCTCCTGAGTGACCGCCGAAAAGACCGCTTACTTCGAGTTTGAGAACAGTATATCCATCGGGAACAGCCTCATTGTCGCTGTCGAAATAGATGTGTGAACGAACACCGCCCGCACATGATACAGTAGCTTCATATTCACCCTCAGAGTCAAGATTTACAAGTCTTGAGGATTTAAGAACGGAGGCATCGAATCCACGCATTCCCGAAAGACCTGTTTCTTCTTCTGTTGTGAAGAGACACTCAAGTTCGGGATGAGGAAGGTCGGAGTCAAGTATAGCAAGCATAATCGCAACAGCTACACCATTGTCAGCACCAAGTGTAGTTCCGTTTGCGGTAAGGAGGTCTCCGTTGAGTACAAACTCAATAGGGTCACGGAGGAAGTCATGTTCAACACCTCTGTTAGCTTCACAAACCATGTCAAGATGTCCCTGGAGCATAAGTGGAGCGTGATCTTCATAACCACGGCTTGCGGCTGCTCTTACAAGCACGTTTCCGCTTTCATCTGTTGCTGCGGAGTGACCGAGAGCCACTGCTGTTGAACGAACATATTCAGCTGCGGCAGCTTCATTTCCGGAGCCACGGGGAATATCCGATATCTTTCTGAAATATTCAAAAACCTTTTTGGGTTCAAGTTCTGCGTAAGTCATTTTTACACCTCACTGTGATTTCTATACAATAAATTATATCACCGAATAGTAAACAAATCAATAGCGAGTTAGACAAGTTTCGATGTTGATTAAATTTTTTCAATTGTATGTTTCTTTTTCTCCAATGATGTGATATAATTAATATGAAAATAAAATGGAGACCTATGTTATGGGAAAGATAAGCAACCTTGTAAAAACTATTTCTACAAGCAATACAAAAAAGTTTAATTCTGCGGTGGTTCTTGCCTCAGGAAGCGGAAGACGTTTTGCTGATGACCGTGCGAAGCAGTTTGTTATGCTTGACGGAATACCGATTTTTATCAGAAGCCTGATGGCGTTTGATAACAGTCACGAGACGGATGAAATAATTCTCGTCACACGTGAAAATGATATAGAGGGCTGCCGTAATCTTGTTTCGCAGTATGGACTCAAAAAGGTAACAAGAGTTGTTGCAGGTGGAGACACAAGACAGGAATCTGCAAGACTTGGATTTGAAGCGGTAAATCCGGCGTGTACATTCGTTGCGATACATGATGCTGCCCGTTGCCTTGTAACACCCGATATGATTGACAGAACCTTTACCGAGGCTTATGTAGTAGGTGCGGCTGCGTGTGGAACAAAAGCTACTGATACCATGAAAAAAGGCGACCTCTCGAATAATATCGTTGAAACGATAGACAGAGACATGGTTTGGAATGTCCAGACACCGCAGATATTTATGTCTGAAATGTACCGTGCGGCTGCGTATACCGCTAAAAAGGATTTTGTTATGGCGACTGACGACTGTATGCTTTGTGAAAGACTGGGTTTCAAAGTTCGTCTTGTTGAGTGCGGTAAGACCAATATGAAGATAACATATCCCGAAGATATAGCAATAGCAAGTGCGATTTTGGCATATCGTCGTGAAATGGAAGAAAAGGAGAGGGCAGAGTAAAATGAGAATAGGACATGGCTATGATGCACACCGTTTCTGCGAAGATAAAGTCCTTGTAATAGGTGGAGTAAAAATCGAATCAGACCTCGGGCTTCTTGCACATTCCGATGGTGACGTACTTGTACACGCACTTATTGACTCACTTCTCGGTGCTGCCGGAGAGCGTGATATCGGATATAATTTTCCCGATACCGACGGAGAATATAAGAATATCGACAGCTGTATACTTCTTGCGAAAACACGTGATATTCTTGCATCAAAGGGACTTGAAATAGAGTATGTCGATATGACGATAATAGCACAAAAGCCTAAGCTAAATCCATATATCGCAAAAATGCGTGAAAAACTCGCCTCTGTTCTTGAAATTCCCGTTGACAGACTTAATGTAAAAGCCACAACAGAAGAAAAAATGGGCTTTACGGGACGTGGAGAGGGTATCTCATCTCACGCAGTATGCCTGCTCAGAGAAAAATAATACGCCGACAGACTACATTAAAATAATCTGCCGACGTTATATTATCCTGCCGTGCAACGTCCGATGTTCAAACGTCCTTGTTTTTGATAATCCTGCGAACGCACACGACAGCGAAAGTATGTCAGGACGGATGGATTTTGTACCCCCGTCATACTCAGTTTATTCACCACAATTTAAAATTGCCAAAGGAGAAATACCATGAAAATAAAGACCTCACCCTCACTCCTCGCCTGTGACTTCCTGCACCTTGCCGATGAAGTAAAACGTGCTGAGGATTCAGGCTGCGATATGCTTCATTGCGACGTGATGGATGGTATGTACGTACCCAATATCAGCTTCGGATTTGATATAATCGGCAAAATACACTCGATAACATCACTTCCGCTCGATGTTCATATGATGACCGCCGCACCGCAGAAGTATATAGATGTTCTTCGTGATTCTGGAGCATCATCCGTGACTATCCACCATGATGTAATGCCTAAGGAAGAGCTTATAGACACTCTCAAGTATATCAAGTCACTTGGGATGAAAGCGGCAGTTTCGCTTAAGCCTGCGTATCCTGCTTCCGATGCCTTCGATTTTGTTCCGTACTGCGATATGATTCTCGTTATGACAGTAGAACCCGGATTCGGCGGACAGAAGTTCATGACTTCAATGCTTCCGAAAATCAAGGAGCTGAGAGAATATCTTAATGCCAATAATCCGGATTGCGATATACAGGTTGACGGCGGTGTTGGTGAGACTACCGTTGCCGATTGTGCTGCTGCCGGTGCAAATGTATTTGTGGTTGGTACAGCTTCATTCAGAGCGGAGAACATGAAGAATGCGATAACAACCATTACAGATATCGCAGAAAAAGCGTACAAAGAATAATCCACAGCAACATCAGATACTGATTTTTTGTGCTTGAAATGCCGATTTTTTGTTGAAAAAACATTGTCTTGTCAGATTTGGCAGAAACGCTGATACACATTAGAACTAATTCTATATGAAATCACAACTACAAAATCCGCACTCGGTCTACAAAAATGGCACAGAATATGGTATAATAATAAGGTAAAATGCGGTTTTGACTGCCGTAATAAAAATAATATTATTAATGTTTCAAAGGGGTATTTTATGAGTGACAACTTATTCGGAGATCTTTCCGTTATCGGAATGAAAGGTTGCGACAAATTCATTAACCAGGTAGACTACTATCTTCGTGAGTGGAGAAGCCATGATGAGGATGTTACCTTCATCAGCACTGCTGACTGTCCGAGATTCGGTTCAGGTGAAGCCAAGGGTGTACTCCATAATTCAATGAGAGGTCACGATGTATATATCATCTGTGACTGCTTCAACTATGGCGTAAAGTATCGTATGTACGGACAGGAAGTCCCCATGAGCCCCGATGATCACTTCCAGGATCTCAAGCGTGTTATTGCGGCTATCGGTGGTAAGGCAAGACGTATTACAGTTATCATGCCCATGCTTTATGAAGGCAGACAGGATAAGCGTTCTTCCAGAGAATCCCTCGACTGTGCAATCGCACTTCAGGAGCTTGCAAACATGGGTGTATCAAACATCATCACATTCGATGCTCATGATACAAGAGTTTCCAATGCAGTTCCGCTCGTAGGCTTTGATAACATCAGACCTACATATCAGATGCTCAAGGCTATCATAAGAGACGTTCCGGATATCTCATTTGCACACGATGATATCATGATTATCTCTCCCGATGAAGGTGCTATCAAGCGTACAATGTACTATGCCTCCGTAATGGGTATCGAGCTTGGTATGTTCTATAAGAGACGTAACTATTCTGTTATAGTTGACGGTAAGAACCCTATTGAAGCTCACGAATACCTCGGTGCAGACCTCACCGGTAAGGATGCCATCGTTGTTGACGATATGATCGCTTCCGGTGACTCCATCCTCGACGTTGCAAGACAGCTCAAGGCTAAGGGTGCTAAGAGAATATTCTTCTTCGTAACATTCGGTCTCTTCACAAGCGGATTTGATGTATTTGATAAGGCATACGAAGAAGGTCTCTTTGATAAGTGCTTCACAACAAACCTTATCTATCATCCCGAAGGACTTCTCTCCAAGGAATGGTATTCTGAGGTTAATATGTGTAAGTATGTAGCTCTCATGATAGACACTCTCAACCGTGACCGCTCCATCAGCACACTTCTCAACCCCATTAAGAAGATTCACACAATTCTCGACGAGCAGAACGAAAAGAATCAGCTCCAGCAGAAAATAGATTTATAATAAATTCCGGAGAAAATATGCAGTATTTTAAGATCAATGCCGCAGGTAAGATTGCCGAGGCAGCACATGAATTATCAGCAGATGTATGTCTTACAACTGAAGATATACTCACAATGCTTGAATATCCACCCGACCCGACCATGGGAGACCTCGCTTTCCCCTGTTTCAGATTTTCAAAGATAATGAGAAACGCTCCTCCTAAGATTGCGGCAGCTCTTGCGGAGAAAATCGGTGATTTCGGAATCGGACAAGCTGTGGCGGTTGGCGGTTATTTGAATTTTAAAATATCGCCCGATTATCTCGAAAACCATGTCCTTGCTGAAATTGAAGAAAAAGGCGAAAAGTACGGTTCTTCCAATGAGGGTGAGGGAAAGACAGTAGTTCTTGACTATTCATCCCCAAATATCTGTAAGCCTTTCCATATCGGACATCTTGGAACTACCGTTATCGGTCATTCACTCAAGCTCCTTCACGAGTTTGCAGGCTATAAGTG
>CAYTLG010000098.1:0-7316 GCA_964438725.1 uncultured Ruminococcus sp.
GGATACGAAATGAGTATACTACACAAAAGTTGAGTTGTCAACTATTTTGTTAGATTTGTTAACAAAACTTAATCATTCTTTAATTTATGCAAGTAATTTCTGTAAATCAAGGCAAAAATTATCAAAATCACCGGGAACACGGCTCCTGCGGCAACTCCTGCTTTAAGGTTATTACCGAGAAGTCCTGAGACAAATCCGACGAGCGTAGGACCACCCGAACAGCCGAGGTCACCTGCAAGTGCGAGATATGCAAACATAGCAGTACCGCCTTTAGGGAAGCCTGCGGATGCCATGCTGAAAACTCCGGGCCAGAGAACGCCGACAGAAAGACCGCACAATGCACATCCTATGAGAGAGAGAATCGGAGACGGTGAGAATGAAGCAGTAAAGTAAGCTATCACACACAGCACACCGCTCATTATGACGTACTTTACTATATCTGCGTTCTTTTCGGACATTTTTGAATAGAACACACGTGAGATACCCATGAGAATCGAGAACATACACGGGCCTGCAAGGTCACCTACTGTTTTAGACACACCAAGACCGAGTTCAGCAAATGCGGATGCCCACTGGCTCATTGCCTGTTCACTTGCACCGGAAGCTATCATGAGCATTACAAACACCCAGAATAAACCGTTTTTGATGAGTTCAGAGGTTTTCATGCCCTCTCCCTCTTCAACAAGCGGAGCAATCGGAACTTTTGCAAAGAAGAATGAGTTACAAAGCGGGAATATAGCCCAAACAATTGCAAGTACACGCCATGACTCACGACCTGCAAGTGTCAGGAACAATGTTGAAAGAAGAATTACAGTGACTGTACCCCAGCAATAGAACGAATGAAGTATTCCCATGACCGATGCTTTGTTGTCGGTGGGACAGGCTTCGACTATCGGACTGATGAGAACTTCAATTATACCGCCTCCGACAGCATACATGAATACGGAAATGAGAAGTCCGACAAACGGTGGAAGAATAAACGGCAGAACCGCCATTGAAGCAAGCCCTGTTGCCGAAAATATATGTGCTGCGACTATACATCTACGATATCCTATTTTATCAACGAACACAGCGGATACGCAGTCTACGCACAGCTGGATAAGGAAATTTATCGTTATAAGCAAGGTTATCTGTGACAGCGGGAGTCCGAACTGCTCACTGAAAATTACAAAAAGAAGCGGTGCTAAATTATTGACTATCGCCTGAGTAATGTAGCCTGCGTAACACGCAAATATCGTGTGGTTGTAGCTGAGTTGTTTTTTCATTTTTCCTCCATAAAATTATTTCAGATTATTCTTCCTGCGAAATAGAATTGCCCTGCAACTGATCTGATGTAATTTTCAACATCTCCGCAATACAGCTGAGTATCCGAAAGATGAAGCACCGTTCCGTCAAGTGCCTCATGGTCGATTATCATAACTGCGATTTTATCCTCATTATGTATACGCTCAATCTCCGAGAAAATCTCATCCTTTGCGTGTGCATCAAGTCCGTGCATGGGTTCATCAAGTATAAGAAGTCGTTTTTTTCCGCATACTGCCCTTGCGAGCAAAACTCTCTGCTTCTGACCGCCCGACAGCTCTGCAAATCTCTTTTTGGCAAGATGTGTTACTCCAAGTCGTTCCATTGCCTCTGCTGCAAGCTCTTTTTCACGCCTTGTTATAAAAAAGCTTCGCATTCCGCCGATACAGCCTGAGAGAACAACATCACGCACCCCCATTGAGCCGTGTATATCGTCATTCTGCGGTACATATCCGATGTCGTTTCGCTTTATAGAGTCGAGATATTCAATATTTCCATGTATCGGTTTCACGAGTCCGAGCAGGGTCAGTGCAAAGCAAGTCTTTCCCATTCCGCTTTGTCCGACAACGCACATATACTCTCCTTCGTGAACTGAAAAATTTATATCCGAGCAAAGTGCGGCACCATCATAGCCTATCGCCAACGAGTGACAGGCAAGTATTTCTTTTTCCATATTAGTTATCCTATGAAGTATATTTAACGTGTTTTTTCCTGATTTTGTTTATAGTCTCCCATTTTAACAACAACATTATTTTATATAATCCTACTCTCAATATCAACCACTAATATCAACAAACATATCAAATAAATTTAATTTTAAAATATTGATTTTTGGCATTGACAGAATGGGCTTTTTATGTTATTCTGTTATAGCTTGACCAAAAGGTTACTTATAACCCAATTAACGATTTTTCTTTTAACAGATGAGGCGAAAAATTAATTATGAACAAAAAGTCTAAAATCCCGATGCCAGTACAAGAATACAGTATGCTCACATTTGCATCCTTTCTTATGGGCTTCGGTATCTACTTCTTCCGTTTCCCGAATAACTTCTCGTTCGGAGGAGTTACCGGTATTGCCGTACTTATGTCGAAAGTTCTTCCGCTTTCAAACTCTACAATATCGTTTATCCTGAACGTACTGCTTCTGATACTCGGTGTTATTGTTCTCGGAAGGTCGTTCGGTATGAAAACTGCATACACCACGATAATGCTTTCGGTTTCAATGTCACTTTTTGAGTTTCTTTTCCCTCTCAATGCACCGCTTACAGACGAGCCTATTCTCGAATGTTGCTTCGCAGTTCTTCTTCCCGCAATCGCTTCCGCTATCATCTTTAACCTTGATGCCTCCAGCGGTGGTACTGACGTAATTGCAATGATACTTAACAAATATGCTCCCATTAACCTCGGAACCGCACTTCTTATTGCCGACTTCCTCGTTGCTGTTTCCGCATTTGCTTTCGGCATAAAGACCGGTCTGTTCTCCGCTCTCGGTTGGTTTGCAAAGAGCCTTGTTATCGACAGCGTTATTGAAAGTATCAACAAGTGCAAGGTATTTACGATAATTTGTAAGGACCCTGAAAAGATAACACCCTTTATCACACAGGAGCTTAACAGAAGTGCTACCATAGAAGAAGCTGTTGGTGCATATACTCACGATAAGAGATTCGTTATCACATCAATCGTTGGTCGTTCACAGGCAGTAAAGCTCCGTAACCACATCAGACAGATTGACCCCGAATCATTCATCACCATCTCCAATTCCAGTGAGATTATCGGAAACGGATTCCGTTCTCACGTCTGATTTAAATCAATACAAAAAATGCCACACTCCGTAATTCACAATCGGAATGTGGCATTTTTTTATTCAAATCTGTTTTTCGCAGTCACAGTGGGAACTTCCGCACCGTAATCTCCGTTGAAACAACCTGTACAGTACTCGTGACATCTGTCATCTGACGGAAGTATGGGAAGATACTTTTCATCAAGATAACCAATGCTGTCCGCACCGATTATCTGACATATCTCGTCCACGGTATGCTTGTTAGCGATAAGGTTTTCTTCTGAGTCAATATCGGTACCGTACCAACAGGGGTGTCTGAATGGCGGAGCGGTAATTCTGACATGAACCTCAGCAGCACCTGCATCTCTAACCAGCTTTATTGTTCTTGCAAGTGTAGTTCCACGAACTATTGAGTCGTCCACTAGAACCACTCTTTTTCCTGCAAGATTTTCAGTAATGGGATTCAATTTGATTTTGACTTTATCCTCACGTGAAGCCTGACCGGGAGATATAAATGTTCTGCCGATGTACTTATTTTTGATAAAGCCAAGCTCATACGGTATTCCCGACTGTCTCGCAAAGCCTATGGCAGCATCGATACCTGAGTCGGGGACTCCGATAACGATATCTGCCTGAACGGGATGTTGTTCCGCAAGGAATTTTCCCGCCCTAAGTCTTGCTTCATGAACGCTGTAACCATCAATGACAGAATCGGGACGTGCGAAATATATGTACTCAAAGATACACATTCTTTCACGTGCGACTCCACAATGCTCGGTAATTGAACGGACACCGTTTTTATCGAACACTACCATTTCGCCTGGAGCAATATTTCTCTCGACAGTGCCTCCACACGCCTCAACTGCACATGATTCGGAGGCTATGATATATGAGCCATCATCAGCCTTGCCGTAGCAAAGTGGTCTGAAACCATGCACGTCTCTAAACGCAATGAGCTTATCCCTGAACATAAGGACGCATGAGTATGCACCCTTTAGTTTATCTATCGCAGCGGAAACAGCTTCTTCGTCACTGCTACGGAAGATACGTTCAGCGGTAACAACATAGGAAATTATCTCCGTATCCGATGTCGTATGGAATATAGAACCGTTCATTTCGAGAAGATGTCTAAGCTCTGCGGCGTTCGTAAGATTTCCGTTATGAACTACCGACAGATGGCATTTCTCGTGGTTGACCGTTATCGGTTGGGCATTTGTACGACCCGAATTACCTGTTGTCCCGTATCGCACATGACCTATTGCCATGTTTCCCTGCCCTATTTTGTCAAGCTCGTTACTTGTGAAAACCTCGGTAACAAGTCCGACATCTTTATGCATCCTGAAAGTGCCATTATCTGATACAGTCATACCGCAGCTTTCCTGACCTCTGTGCTGGAGTGCGTAAAGTCCGTAATAAACATCCTCCGCTATATTCCGCACAGTCGGTGAGAACACGGCAAACACACCGCATTCTTCATGGATAGGCTGCTCATCTTCTCTTGAAAAATCGGTATTTATCATTCAGCCTCGCCAAGAAGTCTCTTCAGAATTTCGTGATATGCATTTTCTACGCCACCAAGATCACGACGGAATCTGTCCTTATCGAGCTTTTCATGAGTTACAGAATCCCAGAAACGGCAGGTATCGGGTGAGATTTCGTCTGCAAGAATAATCTTGCCGTCAGGTGTACGTCCAAATTCAATCTTGAAGTCAACGAGATCTATTCCACAGCCGGAGAGGTAATTGAGAAGGAATGAGTTTACCTTAAATGAGTAGTCAGCAATAATCTTCAGTTCTTCGGGTGTCGCAATTTGCAGTGCATATATGTGATAAACATTTACCATTGGGTCACCGAGTGCATCGTCCTTGTAGCAAAACTCAAGAACAGGAGAAGAAAGCTTTGTTCCTTCTGCGAGACCGAGTCTCTTTGAAAGTGAGCCTGCTGCGATGTTACGGACGATTACCTCAAGTGGAACTATCTTTACCTTTTTTACAATGGTCTCACGGTCATTGATTTCTTCAACGAAGTGAGTAGGAACGCCTTCTCGTTCAAGGAGCTTCATCAGGTAATTGCTCACACGGTTATTGATGGAGCCTTTTCCCTCGATAGTACCCTTTTTAAGACCGTTGAATGCTGTTGCGTCATCCTTATAGGAAACGATGTAGCAGTTTTCATCGGTAGTGTTGTATACCTTCTTTGCCTTTCCCTCGTAGAGCTGAGTTGTTTTTTCGATTTTTGCCGACATTATAATCGCCTCTCCGTTATGATTAAGTTTATGTTTATTGCAAATCCGTTTACATTACTGTAATACAGATATACTTAGTCCATTACGAAATACTGGTCTCTCTCCGCACCTACGGAAACGTACTTGATGGGGCAGTCTATTGCATTTTCAATGAACTTGATATACTTCTGAGCGTTTTCGGGGAGTTCCTCGAAAGAACGGCAGTCGGAGATATCGCACATCCAACCATCGAGATACTCGTATACGGGCTTTGCTTCGTTAAGAGCAGTTTCGGATGTAGGGAACTTATCTGTTTCTACACCGTTTACGATGTACTTTGTGCATACGGGAATCTTTTCGAGAGCAGAAAGGATATCGAGCTTTGTAAGAACGATAGCTGTGGGAGCCTGCATAAGAACACCGTACTTTGTAGCGGGAACGTCAAATCCACCTACTCTTCTCGGTCTGCCTGTTGCTGCACCGTATTCGTGTCCTACATCTCTGATCTTATCACCGATTTCATCAAAGAGTTCGCAAGTAAAGGGACCTGCACCTACGCAGCTGGAGTAAGCCTTTGTGATACCTACAACTTCATCGAGGTGAGCAAACGGAACGCCTGCACCTACGGGAGCGTATGCTGCGATTGTGGAAGAAGCGGAAGTGTAAGGATAAATACCGAAGTCGATATCTCTGAGAGCACCGAGCTGAGCCTCGAACATTACAGACTTACCTGCGTCGATAGCACCCTTGAGGTATTCGGTTGTATCGCATACGTAGTCCTTAAGAACATCGCCGTACTTCTTGAGCCATGCACGAACATCTTCAGCCTTGATAGGATCCTTGCCGTATCCCTTTTCAACAGTGAGGTTCTTCCATTCGAGAACACCGTCAAGTCTGTTGTCTACTGCCTTTTCATCGAGAAGGTCACCCATTCTGAATGCCTTCTTCATGTACTTGTCAGAGTATACGGGAGAGATACCTCTTCTTGTAGAACCGTAAGCCTTCTTACCAAGTCTGTCCTCTTCAAGACCGTCAAGGAGCTTGTGGTAAGGCATACAGATTACAGCCTTATCGCTGATTTTGAGTCTGTCGGGGTTGATGTTAAGACCGAGAGCACGGTTCTTTTCGATTTCGTTTACAAGGTGTTCAAGGTCAATTACCATGCCGGGACCCATTACACATACTGTCTCGTCTCTGATAATACCGGACGGGAGAAGGTTGAGAATGAATGTACCCTTTTCGTTTACTACGGTGTGACCCGCATTGTTACCGCCCTGATATCTTACAACAACATCATAGCTTGAAGAAAGAAGGTCAACCATTCTTCCCTTTCCTTCGTCACCCCAGTTAATTCCTACAACAGCAGTTATCATTGTTTTTGTCCTCCGTTGATTTTCGTAAGTTTATATTTTTATATTAGCTTAAACATTTATAGAAACATCGGCATCACCGATATTTTCGTTTTTTTCAAGAAGCGGCTTTACTTCGTATTCCAGGAATTCTTCGGTCTGCTTTTCTGCACAGCCTGTGAATGTTCTGGGGTCTGTAAGCTCTACCATTTCTTCCTTTGTGAGACCAAATCTCTCATCCGCAAGGATTCTGTCGAGAAGGTCATTTTCCGCACCGTTGAGCTTTATCTGCTTTGTACACGCAACGGAATGTTCACGGATAGCTTCGTGGAGCTTCTGTCTGTCTCCGCCTCTCTTTGTACAATACATAAGTATGTTTTCGGTAGCCATAAACGGAATTTCCTCCTGAAGGTGCTTTTCAACTACCTTAGGATAAATAGTACCGCCTGAGATTACGTTGATATAGAGAGCGAGAATAGCATCAGTAGCAAGGAATGCTTCAGGAACGGAAATTCTCTTGTTTGCGGAGTCATCGAGGGTTCTCTCAAACCACTGAGTTGCGGCAGTTATTGAGGGATTGAGTATATCCGCCATAACGTAACGTGAAAGAGAGGCAATTCTTTCGCTTCTCATGGGGTTACGCTTATATGCCATAGCAG
>CAYTLG010000099.1:0-7301 GCA_964438725.1 uncultured Ruminococcus sp.
CCCTCATATGTACCTGATGGGTATGGAGCATATTCAGGAGCACCCACAGTGGGTTTCCAAAATCAGACCGCTCCGAAATTTGAAGAAATATCAGATGACGAAGAATTACCGTTCTAATGTAATTCACTAAATTAACAGGAGGATTTAAGTAAGATGGATACAGAAAAGACAGAAGTTGTTGTTGAAGAGACTGCTGCTCCTGCAACTGCAGAAAGAACAGAAGCTGCTCCTCAGCAGAGATACAACCGCCAGAACAGAAACAACAGAAGAAAGAAAGTTTGCCTGTTCTGTG
This sequence comes from uncultured Ruminococcus sp., assembly GCA_964438725.1. Taxonomy (GTDB): domain Bacteria; phylum Bacillota; class Clostridia; order Oscillospirales; family CAG-272; genus UMGS1696. The sequence continues at coordinate 293 of CAYTLG010000099.1, forward strand.
CAGAAAACATTGATTACATTGACTATAAGGATACAGTAAGACTCAGAAAGTGCGTTGCACCCGAAAGAGGTAAGATCCTTCCTAGAAGAATCTCCGGTACTTGTGCTAAGCATCAGAGACAGCTCACAGTTGCTATCAAACGTGCTCGTCACATCGCTCTTCTTCCTTACGTTGCTGACTAATTAATCAGATATTAAGCGAAGAGTGTTCGGCACAAATTAATCTCATGCGTATTTATGCGTTGTGAGATGTTTTACGGCAAAATCCGTAAATGAAACAAAGATAATTTTTAGTTTGTTTGGAAGAGGTGAATCAAAATGAAAGAAGGAATCCATCCTCAGTACACAGAGGTGACAATTCGTTGTGCTTGCGGTGAAACCGTAAAGACACGTTCGACGAAGGGCGACGCTAACGGTGAGCTTCGCGTTGACATTTGTTCCAAGTGCCATCCTTTCTTTACCGGTAAGCAGAAGTTTGTTGATGCTGGTGGACGCGTTGATAAGTTCAAGAAGCGTCTTGAGCAGAGCGGCAAATAATTTGCTACGGTAGTTTTTGTCCGAAAAAAGTCGTCGGGTAGGATCTGCGAAGCTTCGGCTTTGTTGTCCTACCCGATTTTTCTGTTGTTTTGAGGATGTATAAGTATTTTTGGGGATTTTAACAGAATTGACGGAGGTATTCATATGGATAAAAACGAAATGACTGCACAGAAGATGAAAGCAATTCTCTGTGCAATATATAAACAAAATCAGGAAAATGAGTGTAAAATATCACTCGGCGAACTGGAAAGACTTTGTGACACCGCAGACTGTGAGTGTGTAGGTATTGTTACACAGTGCCGTGAAACTCCGGATGTGAGAACAGTTCTCGGAAAAGGTAAAATTACTGAGTTATCAGAACTTTGCGAAAATACAGGAGCTGAACTTGTAATTTTTGACTGCGAGCTTTCCCCGTCTCAGATAAAGTCCGTTGAAGATGATATTTCATCTGAAGTGTCTGTAATTGACCGCAGTATGCTCATACTTGATATTTTCGCTGACCATGCCAGAACGAGTGAAGGTCGTTTGCAGGTAGAACTGGCTCAGCTTAGATACACATCTCCTAGACTTGTTGGACGTGGAAAAGAACTGTCGAGACAGGGTGGTGCAGCTTCATCCGGCTCTGTAGGGGCAAGAGGTCCCGGTGAAACAAAACTTGAGATAGATAGACGTAGAATCAAGGAGAAAATAGCTGCACTTGAAGATGAGCTTAGAAAAGTCGAACAAAATCGTATGACTATGCGTCGTCAGAGGGATAAATCTGGAATCGTGAAGTGCGGTATCGTAGGATATACAAACGCAGGCAAAAGTACATTGCTGAATTATCTCACAGGTGCAGGTATTCTTGCCGAAAATAAGCTGTTTGCAACACTTGACCCAACAACAAGACAGTTTGTAACTCCAAATGGGATAAAACTTTTGCTTACTGATACTGTCGGATTTATCAGAAATCTTCCACATCACCTTATAAAAGCGTTTAAATCTACACTTGATGAAGCAGTATATTCGGATATACTTATGATAGTGATAGATGCTTCTGACAGTGAGTTTATCAGCCAGACTGAAGTAACATCCAATTTGCTTGAAGAACTTGGAGCTGCTGCTAAACCAATGCTTTATGTATTTAATAAATGCGATGCTTGTGCCGATCACGATGCTCTTATTCAGATGAAAACACTTGCTGCTAAGACAAATACAGAAGTAGTATTTATCTCAGCAAAGACCGGTGCAGGATGTGACAAGCTCGTTGAAATACTTGAGAAAATGTCCCAGAACGGCAAACATCACTTAAAATTGTTTATTCCTCCGGAGGATGGAAGCATTACAGGAATCATCTATAAAGAAGGTGATAATGTAGTGATAGATTATTGCGAGGATGGGATACACTGTCAATGCGATGCTGACGAAAAGTTATATGCAAAGCTGAAAAAATATATTATCGAAGAATAATAATATGTTTTCGGAATAGATGAGGTCTCAATGAAGAAAAAAAACGATACTTCAAATGAACAAATTGTCGTACCAATAAAGAAAAGAGTAACTCTTGCTAAAAATGTTTCATGTGAAATGGAAGAACGCAAGTCAGTGTTTATCGGACACGCAACTCCTATAAAGAGTGAGGACGAAGCAAGAGCTTTTATTGATGTAAAGAAACGTGAATTCCATGATGCCACACATAATTGCTATGCATATCTCTTGAATGACGGAGCAATAGCAAGATATTCTGATGACGGTGAACCCTCAGGAACAGCCGGAGTACCGATTTTGAATGTCATAAAAATGTCCGGAGCTACTGATTTAGCGGTGGTTGTGACCAGATATTTTGGTGGAATACTTCTTGGTGCAGGCAGACTGGTGAGGGCGTATACTGCTTCGTCAAAAATGGCGATGGATGAAGCGGGATTTGCAGTCTTTGAAGAATATGCTCTTTTAAAAATCAGCGTAACGTACTCCGATTATCAGCGTCTTACTGTTGCTTTAGAAAAAATTAATGCAACTGAAGAGAACTGTGAATTCGGCGAGAATGTAACTCTTGTCTCGGCAATTGAAAAGAATCGAATCAATGAGCTTCTTACCCTTGTTTCTGAACTAACCTACGGTAAAGGCGAAGCGATTCTCATAGGCTATGAGGAAAGAGCTTCACGAATTGCATAAAACATACGTAAATTGCAGCTTAAAACAAATTTTTTTGCATAAAAAAGAAATATTCGTTTTTTTTGCGTATATTTATTGTTGTATAAGGATTGCTCGACTTTTAATTAATGGGGACGAAGAATGCCGGATATTACAAGAGATATACGCGAAATATTTTATGAGAGAGAAGAAATGTATCTCTCACCTAAAGCCTGTCATTGTGCCAATTCACGTGGTAGGGAAAAGCTCATTGAAGAATGTGTGATACGAACAGCATTTCAGCGTGACAGAGACAGGATACTTCACTGTAAGTCATTTAGACGGCTTATGCACAAAACTCAGGTGTTTTTTTCTCCAGCAGATGAACACTACCGTACAAGACTGACACATACGCTCGAAGTAGCACAGATAGCTAGAATAATAGCACGTGCTTTGATGCTTAACGAGGATTTATGTGAAGCAGCTGCTCTAGGTCATGACCTTGGTCACACACCTTTCGGACATACCGGTGAAAGTGTAATGCAGGAGTGCTATTCACCTGATTTTACACATTATAAGCAAAGTCTTCGTGTTGTAGAAAAACTCGAAAACAACGGTAATGGCCTCAATCTTACGTGGGAGGTTCGTGACGGTATCGTAAATCATTCCGGTAGTAATATGGCCTCTACTCTCGAAGGAATCATAATTAAATATGCTGATAGAATAGCCTATATCAATCACGATATAGACGATGCCATACGTGGTAATGTCTTGAACGAAAATGATATTCCACATGAACTTACAGATGTTCTCGGCAATACACACAGTGCTCGTATCAATACTATGGTCAGTTCTGTCATTGCAGGCAGCCGTGAGCTTAATACGATAAAAATGACTCCTGAAATCGGCGAGGCAACAAATAGGCTCCGTGACTTTCTTTTTGAGAGAGTTTATCACAATCCTATAACCAAGAAGGAAGAACAAAAGGCGGTCGGAATACTCAGACAATTGTTTGAGTATTTTTGTAAGAATCCTGCGAGAATGCCTGCGTTGTATTTCAAAAATACGGAAAATGAATCAGTTGAAAGATGTGTGTGTGATTACATAGCAGGAATGACAGACAGATATGCAATAGAGCTATACAAGCAGCTTTATATCCCACAGGTTTGGGGATAACGATAGATATGGAGGGAGAATGCCTTGATTCCGGCAAATATTATTGAAGATATAAAATACCGCTGTGATATCGAGAGCGTAATATCCTCATACGTTACTCTTAAAAGAGCCGGTAACAATCTAAAAGGTCTTTGCCCATTCCACAGTGAAAAAACACCATCTTTTACTGTATATCCAGGAACACAGAGTTTTTATTGTTTCGGTTGTGGTGCTGCCGGTGATGCAATATCATTTGTGATGCGTGCAGAAAACCTTGATTATGTATCAGCGATTGAAGCACTTGCGCAAAGAGCAGGAATAGACCTACCTGATTTCAACGACAGTGATAATATCAAAACTGGTCCATCTCGTTCAAGAGTACTTGCAATGAATCTTGAGGCTGCTAAATTCTACCGTGCAATGCTATTTGATGACAAAATAGGTGTAGCGGGACGACAGTATCTTGCAGAAAGACAACTTTCACTTGCGGCAATTAAACGATTCGGACTTGGATATTCCCCGGAAAAAGGAAACAATCTTGTACGCCACCTTCTGAGCCTTGGTTTTACAGAAGAAGAAGTAAAAGCTGCATATCTCGGCGGAAAAGGTGACTACGGCTATTACGATTACTTCCGAGGACGTGTTATGTTTCCGATAATTGATGTGTCGGGAAATGTCATAGCATTTGGTGGTAGAATAGTTGATTCATCAAAGTCGGACAGAAAATACCTTAACACATCTGATACCCCGGCGTTCAAAAAAACTAAAAATTTGTACGCACTGAACTATGCCAAGAACACAAAGGAAGGTTATTTCATTTTGTGCGAAGGCTATATGGACGTAATAGCAATGCATGCAGCTGGATTTGGGATGGCAATAGCCTCTCTCGGAACAGCGTTTACGTCAGAGCAGGCGAGAGTGATAAAAAAATACGTTGACCGTGTAGTACTTTCGTATGACAGTGATGAAGCAGGACAAAAAGCTGCTAACCGTGCAATAGGAATTCTCGATGCGGCGGGAATTGAAGCAAAGGTTCTGAAAATTAATGGTGCAAAGGATCCGGATGAGTTCATAAAGAAGTATGGAGCTGCTGAGTTTGAAAAGCTGATAAAAGGCAGCCGTGGTAAATTTGATTTTAAACTGGATGAAGTACAGGCAAAATATACGTTAGATTCCGATGATGAAAGGATAAAAGCGATAGGTGAGATAACCTCATACATTGCCGATATCTACTCAAGCGTAGAACGTGATATATATATTGCAAAAGCAGCATCTGAATTTGGTCTTACAGCATCCAGCATAAAAAACGACGTTGAAGCTAAACGAAGAAGAAATTATCGTGAAAATGAGAAAAAACGTCGTGGAGAACTCATACGAGTCACTATGGGAACCGATGTCAGAGTAAATCCCGATTATGCAAAAAATCCAAAAATCGCACGTCTCGAAGAAGAAATACTTGGTATGCTTCTCGTAAAATCTGAGTACATAACAAAGTCTGTCGATGATAAGTCTTTGTCTGAGGAGGACTTTTTCACCGGTCTTGGGAAAAAAATATTTTCATTCATTTCGGAACATTGTCAGGAAAGTGGATTTAGTTCAGGTATGCTGAATGAGGAATTTACTCAAGATGAGGTGTCACGTGTGTTCTGTATGATAGCACGTCAGAATGAAATGAGACTGAGCGACGATTCTACATTTGACACATATGTACGGGCACTTAGAGAAGCAAATCACGAAACAAACGAAACAATGTCGCTAGAAGACGTTCTTGCCGAAAAAAGAAATGGCATTAAACGTAAATAATAAAAACAATACAACATCAAACAAGAGGTAACCTATGGACAACAAAAAGAAAGTCGATGTGCAGGGGCTTATCGAAAAAGGAAAGTCACAGGGCTCGCTGTCAAACAATGATATCATGGAGGCACTTGAGTATTCAGGATACGATGTCGATAAAATTGACAAAGTATATGAAGCACTTGAGGGAAGCGGTATTGAAATAACTAACTACATGGATAACAGTGATGAAAACGGCGAAAGCAGGAGCTACGACGTAATAAGCGATCCAGAAGAAGAAGTTGATGATAATGAAGATATCGACAAGTATCTTTCCGAAGAAGGCGTTGCAATTGACGACCCGGTAAGAATGTACCTTAAAGATATTGGTAAGATTCCGCTTCTTGACCCGGAAAGAGAAGCATACCTCGCAGAGAGAATAGCTCTCGGAGATCAGGATGCAAAAAATGAGCTTGTTGAAGCAAACCTCAGACTTGTTGTAAGTATTGCTAAAAAGCACGTAGGCAGAGGTATGTACTTCCTTGACCTTATCCAAGAGGGTAATCTCGGTCTTATGAAGGCAGTAGATAAATTTGACCATACCAAGGGATATAAGTTCTCTACATACGCTACATGGTGGATACGTCAGGCTATAACCAGAGCTATTGCGGATCAGGCAAGAACGATTCGTATACCTGTTCATATGGTTGAAACAATCCACAGAGTTTCACGGGCATCTCGCCAGCTTCTCCAGGAATACGGCAGAGAGCCTACAACGGACGAGATTGCAGAAAAGCTCGGTATGAGTGCCGACAAGGTAAGAGAGATTCTTAAAGCCTCACAGGATCCTGTATCACTTGAAACACCTATTGGTGAAGAAGATGACAGCCACCTTGGAGACTTTATACCCGATGATTCATCCCCTACACCAGCAGAAGCAGTATCATATCAGCTTCTCAGAGAACAGCTCAATAAAGTCCTTCACACACTTACACCCAGAGAAGAAATGGTAATAAAGCTCCGTTTTGGACTTGAGGACGGAAGAACCAGAACCCTTGAAGAAGTAGGTAAGGAATTTAATATTACTCGTGAAAGAATACGTCAGATAGAAGCAAAAGCACTTCGTAAGCTCAGACATCAGAGCCGTTCGAAACCGCTCAAGGGCTTCCTGAATGACGTAAACTGATTTTAAAACAATATAAGCTAGCAACCGGAGGAGTGACTGCATAAAGAACGACCGTAAACACGGTATGAAACGGAGGAGAAAATGTACGGAACAGATTCGGAAAAAATAATTGACCGAACAATCAAAAATTCAGACCCTGAAATAATTGAAGACGAAGTGACGGAAGATGATATTGACGTTTTCAACGGTACTATTGAAGATGAATATGAGGAATACGAGAAAAACGGACAGGATGTCATAGACC
>CAYTLG010000100.1:0-7229 GCA_964438725.1 uncultured Ruminococcus sp.
GTGCTTTTTAACCGCACCGCTGACCTTAGCCATCTGCATGAGTGAAATAATACCTTCCTGCATTCTTGCACCGCCCGAAGCAGTGAAACCTATTACAGGGAGATTTTTCTCAATTGCTGTTTCAAAGGTCTTTGTTATCTTTTCGCCTACAACAGAACCCATACTTGCCATCATAAAGCGGGAATCCATGACGAATATCGCACACTCTTCACCGTCGATTTTGGCAGTACCGCATACAACAGCGTCATTTTCGCCAGATGTCATTGTTGACTTTTCGAGCTTTTCCTTGTAGCCTGGGAATTCCATAAAGTCGATGCTCTTATATTTCTTGAAAAGTTCCTTGAAAGAACCTTCATCAGTAACCATTTCAATACGGTCACGTGCACCGATTCTCATGTACTTTCCGCATGAAGGGCAGACCATGTAATTTTCTTTGAGTTCTACATCAGTTGTTTCATTGCCACATGAAGAGCATTTAACAGTGATAGGAACAACCTTTCCGGAAAACACATGTGATATTTTTTCTTTGATATTGTTGAACATTTATGCCTCCTTGCTTTCTGAGGGAACGAGTGCAAATGAAAATTCAGCTTCAAGAACAACATCATCACCAACAAAACCTGTGCCCTTTACGAAACAGAACGCACCGACCTTGCGTACAATAGAGCATTCTGTGACAAATGTATCACCTGGTTTTACTGATTTCTTCCACTTTACATTCTTCATTCCTGAGAAAAGGGGAAGTGCATCGCTGCATGAAATAACTGCACAAACAGACTGAGCCATTATCTCGCAGAGTATAACTCCGGGAACGATAGGATTTCCGGGAAAATGTCCCTGTAAAAATCATTCGTCACCACGGATATATGTCTTACCCACAGCGGTGTTTTCATCGCCGTCCTTTACGGAAACTTCACCGACAAGAAGCATTGCATCACGGTGTGGGAGACGGGTTTTAAGTTCTTCGTGTGTCATATTATGCCTTTCAATCCTTTACAGGTGCAAATGCAAGACAAACATTGTGTCCGCCGAATCCGAGTGAACCGGAGAGAGCAAGTTCGATATCAGCATCAACGGGTGTGTTGGGTGTGTAATCAAGATCGCACTTCTCATCTTTTTCATTGAGATTGATTGTCGGAGGAACACGCTTTTCACGGATTGCAAGTATTGAAGAAATAGCTTCAATAGCACCTGCTGCACCAAGCATATGGCCTGTCATGGACTTAGTTGAGCTTACGTGGAGTTTATATGCATCATCACCGAATGCCAGCTTGAGAGCAGTAGTTTCGGTAGCGTCGTTAAGCTGTGTACCTGTTCCGTGAGCATTGTAGTAAATCTTATCCGCTGACGGAGCATTTTCAGGGATAGCAAGACGTACAGCACGAGCTACCTGTTCACCTGACGGATCAGGAGCAGTAACATGATGTGCATCACTTGTTGTGCCGTATCCGACGACTTCAGCAAGAATTTCAGCACCTCTTGCCTTTGCGTGTTCATATTCTTCAAGAACGAGAATAGCAGCACCCTCGCCCATGATAAAGCCACCACGACGAGCATCAAAAGGAAGTGAGGCTGCATTTTTGTCAGTGGAAGCGGAGAGAGCAGTACAGTTACCGAATCCTGCTACCGCAAGAGGAGTAATGCACGCTTCACTACCACCGCAGATCATAGCTTCAGCAGCACCGAAAACAATTGCACGGTATGCTTCTCCAATAGAGGTTGCTGAGGAGGCACAAGCTGTGGTATGGTCTATGCTGGGACCCTTCGCCTGATATTTGATTGCTATATTACCCGCGGCAATATTTGCTATCATTTTTGGGATGAACTGTGGAGAGACCTTTCTGGGACCACCTGCAAGAAGAGCAGCGTGTTCAGAACAGAAAGTAACGAATCCACCTACACCTGTGCCGACATAAACACCAAGCTCTTCAGGTGAGATATTACCGATAATACCGCTTTGTTCGACAGCTTCAGCCGCAGCGTATAGAGCGTACTGTACATAAGGGTCGGTTTTTCTGACTGTCGTTTTGTCAAGTCTTGAAAGCGGATCGTAATCCTTGAGCTGAGCCGCAAGCTTGAATTTGTAATCAGCGGTATCAAAATATGTTATTTCATCAATACCGTTTTTGCCGCTGAAGATCGCTTCACGGTAAGCTTCGACTGTATTTCCGACAGGAGATAAGCATCCCATACCGGTTACAACAACACGTCTCATATATAAAATAAATTCCTTTCTCAGATAAATTACATAGCCATGCCGCCATCACAGCGAATAACTTCACCTGTGATGTAGTCGGACATGGGGGAAGAGAGGAAGAGTACGAGATTTGCTACATCTTCAGCCTTGCCCATTTTTTTGAGCGGTATCTTGTCAAGGGGAGCTTTGTCCTCGGCAAATTTTACCGTCATATCTGTTTCAATAAAGCCCGGAGCTACTGCATTACAGCAAATACCTCTGCCTGCAAGCTCACGAGCAGCGGATTTAGTCATGCCAATGATACCTGCTTTAGCAGCAGAATAGTTTGTCTGACCGGGGTTACCCATAAGACCTGCTACCGAGCTGATGTTTACAATCTTACCACTCTTCTGTTTTGCAAAAAGAGGATATACATGACGCATCATGTTGAATACACCCTTGAGGTCAACATCAATAACATCATCGAAATCAACTTCCTTCATTGAAAGCATGAGCTTGTCACGGGTAATTCCCGCATTATTGACTAAAATATCAATATGACCGAAATCGGTTACTATCTGAGAAACGATCTGACTGGTTTCTTCATAGCTCTGAACACCGCATTTGTAAGCTACACAGTGTCTTCCGAGGGCTTCTACCTCTGCAACAACTTCGTTGGCTTTAGCTTCGTTTGAGGCATAGAGCATTGCAATATCAGCTCCGTTTTCAGCGAGTTTAAGGCAAACGGCACGACCGATACCTCTTGAACCACCGGTAACTACGGCAACTTTTCCTTTAAGCATAGCTACCTCCGTTTCAAAGAAGCTCAGAGATGATTTTTTCAATCTCTTCGGGTGATTCTGCGTGATACGTCTTAGCGGCAGGAACAGTTTTCTGAACGAACTTGCTGAGAGTCTGACCGGGACCGACTTCAATAAATGTATCAATACCGCTTTCAGCCATTGCAAGTACAGTCTTTTCCCAAAGAACTGGATGATTGATCTGTGCTTGCATTGTCTCGACTACATTTTCGTAGGGAGAAGCATTTTTGTTTGCATAAACAGGAGTGGTGGGAGCGGAGATATTACAGGTTGAGAGATATTCACCGAACTTTTCGGATGCACCATCCATGAAAGGAGAATGGAAAGCACCACTTACAGCAAGGGGAACAACACGTCCGCCTGCTTCGGTAAACTCAGACTTAGCTTCAGCAAGAGCTTCTTTTGTTCCGGATACTGTTATCTGACCGGGGCAGTTATAGTTGACCGGATAGAGTCCGGCGTGAGAAGCACATATTTTTTCAACGGTTTCACTGTCGAGCTTGAGTACGGCAGCCATTGCTGTTTCAACTCCGGGGTCAGCACTCATGAACTCACCACGCTTGCATACAATTCGGAAACCTTCGATGTAATCAAAGGCTCCACCGAATGAAAGAGCAGGGATTTCGCCGAGTGAGAAACCGGCAAGAGCATTTGCTTCGATACCGAGTTTTTTGAGCACGATAGCAGCAGAGAGTTCTGCAAGATAAAGTGCAGGCTGAGTATTTTCAGTCTTTTTCAGGTCATCAGCAGTTCCATGGAAAGAGATTTCACTAATTCCGGGGAATACTTTCTCTGCGTTTTCATAAAGCTCACGGACTTCGGGAGAAGCATCATAGAGCTTCTGACCCATGCCCGAATACTGAGCACCCTGTCCGGGAAAGATTATTCCTATCTTAGCCATTTTGAAGCTCCTTTCAAGATTTCTTCAGCTTCGTTGCAAATTTCAGTAACGATTTCGAGTGCGGACTGTTCCTTGTTAAGCATACCTGATATCTGACCTGCAAGGAAACAACCGGCATCCTTGTCACCCTCAACAGCGGCTTTTCTAAGCGAACCTACACCGAGAGCAGCAACTGATTCTGCGGTAGCTTCCGATGAATACTCAAATGTAGAGAAGCTGCGGCTGAATTTGTTTTTGAGTTGACGGCAAGTACTTCCGCCGAATCTACGACCGGTTGCAATAGTTGATGTATCTGTTGCCGCAAGTACGAGTTTCTTATAGTTATCATGAACCTTGCATTCAGTTGCGAGCAGGAATCTTGTGCCCATCTGAACACCCTCAGCACCAAGCATGAGAGAGGCTGCAATACCTCTGCCATCACCTATACCACCCGCAGCAATTACGGGGATAGATACAGCATCAACAACCTGAGGGACGAGAGCCATTGTTGTAAGCTCACCAATGTGTCCACCGGATTCCTGACCTTCTGCAATTACAGCGGCAGCACCAAAAGATTCAGCACGCTTTGCCATAGCAACGGAAGGAACAACAGGTATTACCTTAATTCCTGCTGCGTTCCAATCATTCATATATTTTGTAGGACTGCCTGCACCTGTTGTAACTACTTTTACGCCCTCTTCGACTACAATTTTTGCGGCTTCATCGGCATGAGGACTCTGGAGCATGATATTAACACCAAAGGGTTTGTCGGTGAGAGTTTTTGCAAGACGTATCTGTGATCGTATGTAGTTGCCGTCAGCGTTCATTGCAGAGATGATACCAAGACCACCTGCGTTAGATACAGCAGCGGCAAGAGTAGCTTCGGCAATCCATGCCATTCCACCTTGGAATACGGGATATTCTATACCAAGAAGTTCTGTTATTCTGGTTTTAAGCATTAGATTAACCTACGAGAGACTCGATTTTAGCTACGAGGTCGCCAACAGTAGCGATATCGCTTGTCATTTCGAGAGTGATGGAGAATTCGTCCTCAAGGTTCATAGCGAGTTCAGCGAGGTCGAGAGAGTCGATTCCGAGGTCAGCGAATTTTGTTTCCTTTGTGATGTCAGAAACGGGGCAGTCAATCTTTTCAGCAATAAGTTCAGCAATCTTTTCGAAGTACATAGTTGTATCTCACTTTCTTTTTTTACAAATTATAATTTTTAAGTTTTTTATATATCAGAACATTACCAACGGATTATGGAAGCCGCACTTGCGAGTCCTCCGCCGAATGCTGTGAACAGAATTAAGTCGCCTCTTTCGAGCTTGCCGGAACGGTTAAGCTCATCGAGAGCCATAGGAACACTTGCACTTGATGTGTTACCATATTCCTGGATGTTTACATAGAATTTGTCGAGCGGTATTCCGCTTCTTCTTGAGGCTGCATCTATGATTCTCAGGTTAGCCTGATGGGGTACAACGTATTTTATATCGTCAATTTCAAGACCTGCGTCCTCAAGTATTGTTTTTATATCGTGGCTAATACTGCTTACTGCATACTTGAAGGTTTCCTGACCGTTCATGTATACGTAAGGTTCGCCAAACGATTCTCGCTCATAGAACGGAGATTTTCCATAAGGAGTGGGGATCTTTATCACTTCATCGTTACCCTGAACATTGAAGCGAGATGTAAGATATCCGTCACCTTCTTCAAGAACCGCCGCACCGGCTCCGTCACCGAAAATAACACAGGTGGAACGATCGCTCCAGTCAACGACACGGCTCATTCTTTCTGCACCGATAACAAGAGCTTTTTTTGCCTTGCCGCGTGCAAAATAACCTGCCGCAGTTTCGAGGAGAAAGAGAAAAGCGGAGCAAGCGGCACTGATGTCATAAGCCATGCAATGAACACCGAGTGCTTTCTGTACCATACACGCAACCGAGGGGGAGATATAGTCTCCGCTTACAGTGGAAACAAGGATTAAATCAAGTTCTTCAGCCTTGACCCCGCTGTTTTCAAGAGCTGCCTCTGCTGCCTTTACAGCCATTTCAGCAGTAGTCTCATTTACGGCAATGTGTCGCCTTTCTATGCCAACTCTCGTTTTTATCCACTCATCGTTGGTTTCGACAAGCTTTGAGAGGTCGTCGTTTGTTACAATGTTTTGCGGAACATACATACCTGTTCCTGCAATGCGAAAGCTCATTGGAATACTCCTTAGATATTATTTAAAAGTCCTTATTCTTTCTCGCCGGAGGGAGAATTGTGAATTGTGGTGAGAGCAGGGACTTTTTCCATTACCGGATAGCCACTCTCATCGAAATCTATTTTCTGAATGCAGAAGTAACGAGGGGCAGGTACGCATTTTTCGTTATGCTCAAGCATGATGTGATATGCACACCAAAGCTCATCTCCATTGGGAGAGTAGAAGAAAGATGCATGACCGGGACCGAATGTATCATCACCGCGAACAAAGAGGGGCTCTGGATGCTTTACCCATGAGTCGGCACTGCACATATCTCCACCCTTGTATTCAAGTACGCCGAGACAGTAATCATCTGACCAGCAACCGTTACCTGAGTAGATTATATAGAGTCTGTTGTTCTTTCTTACAAAGAATGCACCTTCATTTATAGTGCCGCTGCCAACATACGGAGGAACGAGTTCCCAAGGATATTCTGCACGTGCAATAAGAGCACGGTCGTCGGAAAGTGTGTATGGATTTTCAAGTCTGCAAATTTCAAGGCACTGACCACAGCCATTCACAACCTTGGAATAGCAGATATACTGAACACCGTCATCCATAGTAATAACAGTCGGGTCTATTGCAAACATATCGTTGTCGAGCTTGCACTTGAAGATAAATCCATCAAACGGGTCTTCACTAAGTGATTCCATAACGAAAAGTCTCTTTTGACCATCACCTTTTTCAATAGAACCGCTGGTGTAGATATACCATTTTCCGTCGGGAGAACGGTGCATTTCGGGAGCCCATACACAACTGTATATTCCGTCTTTTTCGTTCACACGGAATACAACAAGTGAATCTTTGTCTGTGAGGATAGCTGAAGCATGACGGCTGCGGTAAAGTTCAAGACGATTTCCGCAGGTGAACAATGCGTAATAGTATCCTGTCTTCGGGTCATAGGTCATAAATGGGTCGGGAGCATCTCTCATTTCAAGTGGATTTCTGAATTCTGCCATGATGATATCCTTTCTTGTATAGAAAAAAATATATAAACCCATATCAGGGATAAATTCACTGTTTACATAAAGTAAGTGTCGCTTGGTTTCAAAAGGTTACAAAAAAATTTGAAAAAATCTAAAAATTATTATTTTACAAAAAGTATATTG
>CAYTLG010000101.1:0-7111 GCA_964438725.1 uncultured Ruminococcus sp.
GAGGTATCTGAAAGAAGAAAGACCGGAAGCGGTAACGCCCTGCATGAATCCATCGAGATTACCTGCCTTGAGAGCTTCTACCTGAGCTGCAACTCTTTCGTTTTCAGCGAAGAAGTGGTAAGCACGAAGGATAGCACGGTCACCGAGTTCTTCTCTTGTGTCTTTTTCTGTAAGGAGCTTATCGAGAGCTTCACGGTTTGTTTCACGGAGAACCTTTACGCCGAGCTTAGCTGCAACGGACTTCATTTCAGCGGGAACGGAAGCGTAGTCCTCGTTGAGGTCAGCGTGGTTACCGCCTGTGTTTACGATACAGAGAGCGAAGCCTGCACCGGTGAGGTCGAAGTCGAGCTTTTCGATAACGGGGTTACCCGGGTTTGCGAAGTCGATTGTGATGAATCCGCCAACTGCACAAGCGGTCTGATCCATAAGTCCACAGGGTTTACCGAAGTATACGTTTTCAGCGAACTGAGCCATCTTAGCGATTTCTACGTTGGAAACCTTACCGTCGTTGTAGAGGTAGTTGAGGATATTACCAACCATTACCTCGAAAGCAGCGGAGGAGGAGATACCTGAGCCCTTGAGTACGTTGGAGGTAGTATAAGCAGAGAAGCCGCCAACCTTATAGCCTGCGTTGAGGAAAGCCTTTTCCATACCTGCGATAATAGCAGCGGATGTGAAGAACTTGCTTTCATCGGGAGTTTCAACAGCGGAGTAGGGAACAACGTCCTCATCGAAGCCTTCAGACTTGATACGAACTGTACCGTCATCGGTGGGCTTAACAACAGCAAGGATGTCGAGGTTTACAGCAGCAGCGATAACTCTACCGTAGTTATGGTCGGTGTGGTTACCGGAAATTTCACTTCTTCCGCCTACGGAATAAAGTGTGATATCTCCGTCTCCGTAGAGCTTTTCAAATTCGTCAACAGCGTGAGCATATCTTTCTCTCTGGGAGGGAACATTTTTAGGAAGCACGGAAAGCTCAGCGGTAAGAGTATTATCAATACCACCGTCGAGTATTTTCTTCTTGAGTTCGGATGTATTCATTTTTACAAACCTTTCGTGATTATATTATTGTACCTATATATTATACCGTTAAACTTCGATATAGTAAAGAAGTTTACGGAAAATAAACTATAAATTTTTTATAATTCTGTATCTTCAGGGGTATTATTCTCGCTATTTTGGTTCTCATCTGAATCATTCTGTTCGGGAGTGGATTCGGGAATAAAATCATTTGCAATTTCGGGATATGGCTGCACGGTCTGGGGGATGGGTTGTTTTGCATTTTTAACAAGAGAGAACATTTTCCAAACCACACCTGCGACAACTGCAACTGCCACGGACGAGACGAACATGAGCTTACCGCCGTTTGCGACAGAGGATGTAATTGCGGTAACGATGGGAGCGAAAACTCCTGCATCGTAAAATTCACGTGAGAGAATCACGGCAGCGACTATTGCACCGACAGAAGAAACGGCAAGGGACGTACCCGACACGACGAGCCATTTTCCGTAGTGCATTCTAAGCACGAGCAGGAGGAAAATGCAAAGTCCGACAGCAGAGGAGAATGAAATAAAGAGCATGGACTGAGAGACGAACACCTTATACGGCTCAAGGGAGGCAGTCAGTGCATCTACATCAATCATATCGGTATAAGCGGAGAGCATTTCGGGGAGTATTTCTTCAGGGTCGCCCACGAGTGACATAAGTGACAGCACTGTTTGGGGCAGTGTATCCATAACGATAGCTGCTACTTTATACGGGTCGAGGGTGGGGGTGGGTGCATCATCGAAGAACCAGTCACGGACTTCCTGAGCGAAGGAGGAGACTATGATATCCACGCCGAATGCATCGAGGGCATCACGGACTTCATCGCCTGACATAGAGATACCGACGGGTTCGAGTGAGGCATTGATAACGGAGGTGATATTAGTATACCCGCCCTCACCATCGGGGATATTCACGGAAGAATAATCGACATTAGCGAAGGTATTATAGACGAGTTCATTGGTAACGGCGGAGCGAACGGAAAATACTGCAAGAGAGACGCAGGAAGTACACACGAGCAGGACTGCGGTAACAAAAGCAACCACTGCTGAAAGAAAGCGTAAGAATTTCATGATGGGTATCCTTTTCTTAAAAGAAAGAGAGAATTTTTTATATTATAGCATATATATGTGGATTTTGCAAATACAGCCAGGGAGGTTTAGGCAAACTAAATTGCCATAAAAGGGAAGAAAGAACTGAAAGAATAATAAAAAAGCGAAGTTCTTTCAAACCCCGCTTTTTTCAATTTTATTCCGCACGTACTATTACTCCGTTTTCAAAGTAACCCTCGTACGTTCTGCCTCCCGGCCACGTGTAAATTCCTCGTCCACTCATTACGTTGGACTTGAATTCGCCCTCGTATCTTTCACCGTTCGCCCACGTGTATACGCCGTAGCCCTCTCTCATATCGGAGGAAAAATCTCCCTCGTATACATCACCGTTTGCCCATGTGTAGACACCGCTTCCGTCCTTCATGTCAGCGGAATATCCACCAATGTATGTGTCTCCCGATGAGTATTCGTATTCGCCTGAGCCGTCTTTCTTGTCGTTCACAAAGCTGCCTGTGTATACCGAGCCGTCTGCGAACTTGTATATTCCGTCACCGTTTTTCAGTCCGTTTGTAAACTCGCCCTCGTATACGTCACCGCCAACGTAGCTGTATTCGCCGTAGCCGTTGATGAGGTCGTTTTTGAACTCTCCGATATATACGTCTCCGTTTGCGTAACGCATCTCGCCCTTTCCGTTTTTCAGAAGATTTTCGAGTCGTCCGCAGTATACGTCACCGTTTGAATACGATATTTCGTCTCTGTCAAGGTTTACCTCCGCAGAAATACCGTCCGAGTAGATTATTCTGCCCTTATACGGATCTCCGTTTTCGTCAACCTGACCGAGGAATTTTACGTAAAGCTCATCCGTTACATTTACACGAACGTATCTTACGCCTGCCATATATATTCCCGCTATGATAAGGACAGCTGCAATTATGGCAACTATCACTATCGTTACAAGAACACGTGCAAGACCTGCTTTTTTTCTTCTTCTGCGACGACGCTGTGGGGACTGCCCCTGCGGTCTTTGCCCCTGTGGTCTACGCTGAGGTTGATTCTGCGGTCTTTGGTTATAGTTTGGTGTCATACTGATAAACCTTTCTTTATCAAAGGATTGTTTACTGTGTTTTTACCTGAGTTATAAAGTTGTCGAGCATAGTCAGAAGCTCAGGAATGATAAACACAGCAAAGAATGCCACTGCTGCGATGAGGACAACTGCGAAAACGCCTGTCATTACGGGGTGGTGTTCTTTAGGGAAGCGTGTTTCTGCCGATATACGTTTTTCTTCGGGCAGAAAGAAGCGTGTTTCGTTCCAGTTCATTTTAGTGGTATCCGGTTCTGCGGTAGATGCGACAGCTTTAAAAACTGCTGCACCCGGTTTAAGTGAGGATTTAACGAATGGGACTTTAGCAAGTCCGAGTTCGGCTATGGTTTTAGCTGATGAAACATCCACTGCACCTGCTTCGAGCAAGGCGTGGACGATTTTTCCCGATGTGGATTTAGTTATTACAGTAGATACGACTCCGATGACAAGACCGATGGCGATACCGACAACGATGATGAGCATGGACGAAGAATTCACGTCGATATCAAGGTTTTCAAACGAATAAAGTTTTCCAAACATAGAGATAGTGGCTCCTTTCTTTAATAATTGCAATTTTTTTCTTTTTTCACCAATGAAGTTTTACCCTTAATCCCATGGAGATTTGGGCAAAAACAAATTCGGGGGTATCAATAGGGCGAACTTCACCCTAACCAAAACTCACAGCCCCTCAAATATACCCTCGCCGGCAAGTTTCTTCAGTATCTCCTCAAGATCCTCATCGTCACGGTATTCAAGCTGGAATGTCTTAACCCCTCGCTTCTTTGCGTTTATCTTGCATCTGCGACCGGTGATTCCGGTGAATCTCTCCTCAATTACCTTGAGATAGTCTACCTTTACCTCTCCGTCAGCTTCGTCTTCCTCTTTCTCTTTGCGGTTGTTTGCCTTTTGTACAGCATCTTCAAGCTGGCGTACAGTCATTGCACCGTTGGCAGACTTTTCCGCATATTCCATAATAAGACTGCTGTCGTTCAGCATCAAAAGTGCCTTTCCGTGTCCCGCACTCAGCTCACCGCATTCGATAAGGTCAAGTACCTCGTCGGGCAGCTCAAGCAAACGCATGGAGTTCGCAACAGCACTTCTTGATTTTCCTATCTGTGCCGCAGCTTCTTCCTGTTTCAAGCCGTATTCTTCAATAAGACTTTTTATCGCCCTCGCTTCTTCGCACGGAGTAAGATCCTCACGCTGAAGGTTTTCGATAAGCGAATATTTTGCGGCGGTCTTGTCGTCTACATCTACAACTATCGCAGGAATTTCCGCCTTTTCAAGGAGCTTGAAAGCACGAAAACGTCTTTCACCTGCAATTATTTCGTATCTTTCACCGACCGCACGAACTACGATAGGCTGTACAAGTCCGTTCTGCTCTATTGATGTGGCAAGCTCTCTAAGCTCCGCATCGTTGAACAGCTTTCTGGGCTGCGACGGATTTGTATCTATTTTAGTCATCGCAAGCTCCAGCTTACCACCTGCGGACGACTTTTCTTCAAAAAAATTATCTTCAAAAATAGCCCCAAGTCCTCGACCGAGACCTTTATTCTTACCTGCCATGATACCCTCTTAAATAATAATATGTAATGTCAGACCACTATACCGATTCTTTCAAGTATTTCCTTAGTAGCGGTCTTGTAAGCAGCTGCGGCTTTGGAGTATTTGTCGTGATAACCGATTGGGCATCCGAATCCGGGTGCTTCCGAGAGCTTTACCGAGCGTGGAATAGTGGTTTTCAGGAGCTTATCGGAGTAATATTTTTTGATTTCCGCAATAACAGCCTGTGAGAGGTTGAATCTTCCGTTATACATGGTAATGAGTATACCGAGAACGGAGAGGTCGGGGTTATAGTGTTCCTTGACCTTACGGATAGTCATCATGAGCTGGGTCAGACCCTCAAGTGCGTAATACTCCGCCTGCATAGGGATAACAACGCCATCGGAAGCGGTAAGTGCATTCACGGTGAGCATGGAAAGAGACGGCGGACAGTCAATAACTATGAGGTCAAAGCTGTCGTATATCTCAGAAAGTGCGTTTTTAAGACATGACTCACGGGATTCTATATCGAAAAGCTCAAACTCCGCCCCTGCCAGGTTAAGGGTAGAGGGGATGAGAGAGAGGCTGCCGAACTCAGTTTTCACGATTGCGTCCTCTGCTTTACACTCGCCAAGGAGAACGTCATACACGGAGTGAGAGATATTTTTCTTCTGCACGCCAACACCACTTGTTGAGTTGCCCTGTGGGTCCATATCAACGAGGAGTGTACGGAGGTTCATATCGGCGGCTGCACTTGCGATACTTACGCACGAGGTAGTTTTTCCGACTCCGCCTTTTTGATTTGAGAAAGAAAGAATATATGGTTTTTGCATAGGTAATTCACGCTCCGCTACATTTTTATATAATACTTCAACTTATATTATATAAAATGCCAATGGGAATGTCAAGGGGGGAAAGAAAAAAGAGCTTTTGCAGCTCTTTTAAAAGTATGCACGGTTTTAATGCGATTAGTCCCTATGTGAGGGTTTAGGTGAATCCCAACCGGGGGGTGTCCGTTATGGTGACCACCACCCTAAATCCCCAGCACTACCGTCATCCTCGTTCCAAAACCACTGCTCGATAATGCCTCTATCTTGCCACCGTGATTTTCTACTATCCACTTCGCTATTGATAAACCAAGTCCGCTTCCGCTTGCATTGTCGCTTCTTGCATTGCTTCCACGGTAAAATCTGTCAAATATTCTCGATAGCTCCGTCGCAGGAATGCCGATACCACTGTCGCTCACTTCCATACACACCCCTTTTCCATCCGATTTTTCGTATACCTTGAAGCTGATACGTCCACCACCCGGAGTGTATTTCATCGCATTGTCTCGCAAAATTCGCATCGCCTGCTTTATCATTGCCTCGTCCGCTACTATGTCGAGCTTACGCAAAACTTCCTCTCCGTTTTCGTTTATCTCGTATAGGTCGGACGCATCAAACTCGTGTCTCCTGTCATCCGATATCTCCGCTTCAAGAAGTATGCTCTCGTCAAATAGCTCTTCCATGATTGCACAGGCATTCATCGGCTTCATGTCAAGCACGTGTCTGTCCATCTCACCCCTCGCAAGGAACAATAGCTGGTCTATCAGAACTTTCATGTGTTCGGACTCGTTTTTTATTGCGGTAATTGCTTCTTCACGTATGTCGGGATCGTCCTTGCCCCATCTGTCAAGCATATTCACGTAGCCCTGTATAACGGCGATGGGTGTTCTCAGCTCATGTGAGGCATCGTCAACAAAGCGTATCTGTTTTCTTTTGCTTTCCTCAAGTCTGCGGAGCATATTGTTTACCGCCGCTTCTATTCCGCCAAGCTCGGAGTCATGTATCTCGATACGCTTGCACGAGTCGTCGATAGAGTCTATGGCATAGGAAAGGGAGGACAGCTCTTTTGTCGAAATATCGGTATCATCATGCTGTTTTTTCTTCACCTCAGCGGAGACTTCATTTCTTGAAACGCTTGATTCCGAGGCAGAGAGCCGTTCCGCCATTATTGCTATATCGTCGATAGGTCTAAGGTAACGTCTTATGACACCACTTCCGCTCACTGCACCTATGATAAACTCAAGCAGCTGCAACACGAACAGGATTATGAAGATAATGCAGACAAGGGTAAGAATTACTGCGGCGTTCACGTTATGCTCCGTAATAACCTCTTCCGATGTAGCAAGGAAAGAGTAGTTCACGTTCGAAAACGGCAGGTAATTTCTTACCATTTCCAATTCTTCTTTTGTAAAGGCGGTATCGTTTGTCAGTTCCTCAGTGATATGTGAGAAGTTATGCTCGATTTCGGGAGCGGAAGATATTGAGCCTGAGAAATGGCGATTCGTAATATATTCTCCGTATGCGTTAGAGCGTTCGACGATACCGCACCAAGCGACTACGA